>QCQC01000001.1 GCA_003212295.1 Pelagibacteraceae bacterium AG-447-E22
AAGTAGGTTAGAGGCAAAAAATATTTTTAAAGAAACAAGAGAAAAAGCAATTAAAAATATCAATTCTAAAAAAGAAACTTTAGAAAATCAAATTGATGAAGAGATAAAAAAGGCAGAACAAGAAATTAATGCTCTTAAAAAAACTGCACCTGAAAAAATAAATAAGATTGCGATTGAAACATCTTCAGAAATACTAAAAAATTTAATTGGCAATGAAATAAATAATAGTAGCATTTCTGCTATTGTTGATGATCTCTCTAAAAAAAACGGCAACAAATATTATGACAATTGATTCAACATTTTGGGTAGCAGTTTCATTTTTTATATTTTTTGGAGGATTAATTTATTTAAAAATTCCTCAAAAAATAAATGAAATTCTTAATAAGCTAATTTTAGATATCAAAAATGAAATGGATGAAAGCGAAAAACTTAGAACTGAAGCAAAAACTTTGTTAGATAATGCACAAAAAAAACTTGATACTGCTCAAACTGTTAGCAATGAAATATTAGAACAAGCCAAAAAAGATAGTGACAGATTAATAATCGAACTAAATGATAAATTTCATAAGTCAGCTGAAATCAAAAAAAATTCAACTGAAGCTAAAATTTCCCAAATGAAAGATGCAGCAATAAAAGATATTAAAAATGCATCAGTTAAAATCGCAGTGGATTCTGTTAAAAAGATTATAACTACATCTGTAGATAAATCTAAATTAGATACACTATTCCAAAAAAATTTAGAGGAAACTAAAGAAGAGTTAAAAAAAATTAACTCATAATCCTTTTACAATTTTTATAAAAAACTATAAATTATCACAATGAATTCTGTTGTAATTGGCTCTGGTTTTGGAGGTATAGCCGCTGCGTTACGTCTAAAAGCAAAAGGACATGATGTAACTTTGATAGAAAAACATCCAGATCTAGGTGGTAGAGCTAGAGTATTTAAAAAAAATGGTTTTATTTATGATGGTGGGCCAACTGTAATTACTGCTCCCTACTTAATTAATGAGTTATTCGAATTATTCAAGAAAGATCCAAAAGATTACATAAAGCTTTCTCCTCTTAGGATTTGGTATCAATTTGTATTTGAAGATAAAACTAAATTTAATTACTCAGGGGATGAGAATGAAATGAAAAGACAAATTGAGAAAATAAGTAAAGATGATGTTGAGGGTTATGAAAAATTAGTAAATTTTACAAAAAAAATATTTGATAAAGGTTTTACTGAACTGGCTGATGTTCCATTTGATAAACCATTTGTTATGATGCAACAATTACCAGCTCTTTTAAAGCTTAAAAGTTACAAATCAGTTTATTCATTAGTCTCATCCTATATTAAAAATGAAAAATTAAGAAGAATTTTCAGTATGCACCCACTACTAGTCGGCGGCAATCCTTTCACTACAACTTCGATTTATGGACTCATTTTATACTTAGAAAAAAAATGGGGTATTCATTATTCAATGGGGGGGACTGGAAATATAATAAAAGGATTTGAAAAGCTCATGAATGAAGAGGGAGTTAAAGTGATCAAAGGTCATGAAGTTACAAAAATTATTTCAGATAAAAAAAAAATTACTGGTGTTCAACTTAATGATCAAACTATCATAAACTCTGATAATGTTATTTGTAATGCAGACCCACCTGCAGTTTATGAAAAAATGTTAAATGGAAATATAAATAATTCTTTTCTATTTAAATGGAAAAAAAATCGAATGGAATATTCAATGGGATTATTTGTTTATTATTTTGGTACTAAAAAAAAATATGAAAATGTAGAACACCATACAATTAAGTTTGGTAATAAATATAAAGAACATCTAGATGATATATTCAGTAATAAGATGTTAAACGATGATATTAGCTATTATCTTCACAGACCATCTTCAACAGACAAATCTATGGCTCCTCAAGGTAACGATTGTTTTTATGTTCTTGTTCCAGTGCCAAATAATCAATCAAATATTGATTGGTCTTCAGAGGGGGAAAAAATGAAAAATTTAGTAATTGATAAAATGCAAAACGATTTAATGCCCAATCTAAAAGAAAATATTGTTGAGGATTTCTATTTAACTCCAGATTATTTTGAAAAAGATTTAAATACTAAACATGGTTCAGGTTTTTCTATCCAACCAAAATTTTCACAATCTGCTTATTTTAGATTTCATAATAAATCAGAAGTTTATGATGGTTTATATTTTGTTGGAGCAGGAACACACCCTGGTGCTGGTGTGCCAGGAGTTTTGTCTTCAGCTAAAGTATTAGATAAAATAATTTAATGAATAATAAAAATTATCTAGCTATTTTTGCTAAATCATTTAATTGGGCAGGTTTTTTTTTACCAAAAAAAACTTATGAAGATTCTGCTAAACTATATGCATTTTGCAGAGTTCTAGATGACGTAGCAGATGAAAAAAATGATTTAGACTCTAAAATCAAAAGATTTAATGAGATGAGAAATTTTCTTAAGAAATCTTTTGATACAGATAATAAAAAAATACATTTATCTGGCGAAAATGAAAAAATTATTCATGATGTAATAACTCTCGCAAAAAATAACAATATAAAAAAAATAATTTTAGAGGATCTGATCGATGGTGTTGCTTCTGATTTAAAAAAAAGAATTCATATTAGATCAGTTAAAGACTTATTAGTTTATTCTTATAGAGTAGCTGGAACAGTTGGTTTAATGATGTCAAAAATTTTAATGGTAAACGACAAAAGAGCTTTAAAAGGAGCAATTGATTTAGGTATTGCAATGCAATTGACAAATATTGCTAGAGACGTAATTGAAGATAAGAAAATGGACAGAGAATATATCAAGCCAGATTTTGAAAATATTCAAGCAACCTTAAAACTTGCAGACATGTTTTATGAAAGCTCATTTAGTTCTATACAGAAGATCCCGTTTAGATATAAATTTTCTATTATTGTTGCTAGAAGAATTTACAGACAGATTGGCAGAAAAATTTTACAAAAAAAGAATATGGAAAATTATGAAAAATCAGGAAAAATATATGTGAACAATTTTGAAAAAATTTATCAAACAATTGTTTCTATATTTGATTTAATTTTGATTTATTTAAAGGATTTAGAGCCTCATCAAAGAGCAAAAGAGCATGTTATTATTAGTCAGGAAGTAGATCTAGATGAAAGAATTTGATTATACAATTATTGGTGGTGGATGTGCGGGGTTATCACTTGCATATGAACTTGAAGTTCACGAAAAATTAAAAGATAAAACTTTAGCAATTATTGAACCAAGACAAGAGTATAAAAAAGATAAAACATGGTCTTTTTGGAAAGTGGTAAATCATAATTTTGATGATTGTGTAAAGAAAAATTGGGAAAATTTTTCAATAAATATACCTGGTAAAACCAATTATCTTGAATGTAGAAATTATCCATACCAAAGCATTGATAGTGGATTATTTTATCAAAAAATAAATAATAAATTAAAAGAAAATAAAAATATTTCTTTCTTTAAAGATATTGCAGAAATCAATACTAAAAATTCATTTATTTTTAATAGTGTTCCTGAAATAAAAAAAAATCACCTTAATCTTTGGCAACATTTCTGTGGTGTTGAAATTGAAACAAAAAATAATTTTTTTGATGAAGAAATTTTCAATCTAATGGATTTTGATTGTGAACAAAGAGAAAGTGTGCATTTTTTTTATACCCTTCCTTATTCAAAAAATAAGGCTTTAATTGAAACAACCTGGCTATCAAAAATGAACGATAATTCACAAAAAGATTACGATTATCAAATTAAAGAATATATTGAAAAACACCTAAAAATTAAAAATTATGAAATTAATTACAAAGAAGAAGGTGCTATTCCCCTCTTCTATCCGGTTTACAAAAAAGAAAAAAATAAAATAAATATTGGAACTGCTGGAGGAATGACAAGACTAAGCACTGGCTATACTTTTTTAAATATTCAAGAACATTGCAAATTTATAAGAGAGAATATTGAAAACATCTCTAGTACCAGTAAATTTGAAATAGATAAAAAATATCAGTTTTTAGATGATATATTTCTACGTGTCCTTAGTAGGCATCCGGAAAAAATGTCTGGTATTTTCTTTAATATGTTCAAGACTTCGCCTAAGACTGTTATAAAATTTTTATCTAACAAAAGTAATATTTTGGAGGATTTAAGTATAATTTTAAAAATGCCAAAATGGATATTTATTAAAGCATTGTTTTATTAAGAAATGAATAATCAAATTAAAAGAATTAATTTTAATCACTCTTTTATTTTCTTTTTATTTTGTAATATTGTTTCTTTAATAACTTTTATTAAAACTAATTATACAATATCTCCATTAATTTGCTTATTATTAATTTTGAGTATTGGCATATCTCATGGTTCACTTGATAATATTAAAGGCAAAAAACTTTTTAAGATACTCAAAATAAATAACTTTTTTATTTTTTATTTATCCTATATTTTATTAGCTATTTTAATTATAATTTTTTGGTTAATATTACCTTCAACCACTCTTGCAATTTTTTTATTAGTGGCATCTTATCATTTTGGAAAAGAAGATACTTTTTTTTTGATAAACAATGTATCATTTTATAATTCGTTATTATTTTTCTTAAAAGGTTCCTTAATCATTTTGGCACCAATGTATTTTCATTTTGATGAAACGATCAATATTTTTAAATTTTTATTAGTTGATAATGAAACTTTTTATAATTTTTTAAATTTTGTAGAAACAAATCAAATTTTACTTTCTGGAATTATTCTAAGTACTGTTTCTAGTATTTTATTATTTGTGAAAAATTTTGAGTTAAAAAAGGTCACTATTTTTTTAGATTACTTTTCAATATTAATTATTAATTATTATTTTTCTCCACTTATTGCTTTTACATTATATTTTTGTTTTCTACATTCGATTAGGCACAGTATTACTTTAATATTCGAACTAAATAGAGAAAATTTGAAACTAGGACTCAATATTTTTATAAAAAAAGCTTTACCTTTAACAGCTCTTACAGCCACTTTTTGTTTAGTGAGCCTATATTTTTTAAATAATACTTATGATTTTGATAGTTCAATTCTCAAAATTATATTTATAGGTTTGGCGTCTTTAACCTTTCCACATATATTGCTGGAATATCTTTTAGAAAAAAATGAAAAATAAAGAAATTAAAATATTATTATCTGCCCCTAGAGGTTTTTGTGCTGGAGTTGAAAGAGCTATAGAGATTGTAGAAAAATCGATTCAAAAGTATGGAGCACCTGTTTATGTTAGACATGAAATAGTTCATAACAAATATGTAGTTGATGATTTAAAAAATAAAGGAGCAATCTTTGTCGAAGAACTTGAGGAAATAGAAGATAAATCAAGACCAGTAATTTTTTCTGCTCACGGTGTTCCTAAGAAAATACCAGATGATGCAAAAAATTATAATATGACTTATGTTGATGCTACTTGCCCTTTAGTATCAAAAGTTCATAGAGAGGCTGAAAATCTTCATAAATCTGGTTACCACTTAATTTTAATTGGTCATCAAAATCATCCGGAAGTCGTTGGTACAATGGGCCAATTACCGAATGGATCAATAGATCTTATTCAAAATGAAGATGAGGCAAAAAAATATAATTTAAAAAATAAAAATAAAATTTCATATGTTACTCAAACAACTCTATCTGTAGATGATACAAAAGAAATCATTAAAATTTTAAAAGAAAGATTTCCAAATATTAAAGAACCTCAAAAAGATGATATTTGTTATGCTACAACAAATAGACAAATGGCAGTAAAAAATATTGCGAAAAAATGTGATTTGTTTTTTGTTATTGGAAGTAGGAATTCATCAAACTCAGTAAGATTAGTTGAAGTTGCTAAAAAGTCAGGATGCCCAAATTCTTTATTAATCCATTCTCAAAGTGAAATTCCATATAAACTTATAGAAAAATCTAATACAATCGGAATTTCATCTGGTGCTTCAGCTCCTGAAATTTTAGTGGACAGTTTTATAAATAGCTTAAAAAAAAGATTTACAGTCAATATAGATGAGGTAGAGGCAATAAAAGAAAACGTTGTTTTTAAAATTCCAAAGAAATTAAATTAAATGGCTGTTTATACAAAAATAAATAAAAAAAATCTTAGTTATATAAATAATAAATTTAGATCTAAAAGATTTATTAGTTTTAAAGGAATTAAACAAGGAATTGAAAATACAAACTATCTACTAAGAACAAAAAATGAAAAATTTATTTTAACTATTTTCGAAAAAAGAGTGTCAAAAAAAGAATTACCTTTTTTTATGAAACTTATGGATCAATTAAATAATTCTAAAATAAATTGCCCCAAACCTTTGAGAAATGATGAGGGTAATTATTTAATCAAATTAAAAAATAAAAGTGCATGTATAGTTTCTTTTCTAAAGGGAAAAGATAAAAAAATACTTAATCATAAAAATTGTTATGATGTTGGCAAAATTATTGCTGAAATGCATTCATCTACTAAAAAGATCAAACTTTATAGAAAAAATTCAATGAGTATAAAAAATCTAAATCCTCTTCTAAAGAGTATTAAATTTAAATCAAAAAAATTTACTAATATAGAAAAATTTTTAAAAATAAACTTTTTAGATATAAAAAACAAATGGCCAAGAAAATTACCTAGTGGAATAATACACGGAGATTTGTTCATAGATAATATTTTTTTCATAAAAAATAAGATATCTGGAATCATAGATTTTTATTTTGCTGCGAATGATTATTTTATGTATGAAATCGCAATATGTATAAACGCATTATGTTTCGATAAAAAAAATCCCCAATTTAGATTGAATAAAAAGAAGGTAAAAAATTTAATTAAAGGATATGAGAGTATAAGAAAAATTTCACTAAAAGAAAAAAATTCACTAAATATTTTATGTCGTGCTGCAGCAATGAGATATTTTCTTACAAGACTTTATGACTACACCAACACTCCAAAAACAGCCTTAATAAAAATTAAAGATCCAAGAGAATATTATCAAAAATTGATAGTACACAATAATTTAAAAAAATATAAAGATTATTTAGTTTAATGATCAAAATTTATACTGATGGTTCGTGTATTGGAAACCCGGGCAAAGGAGGTTGGGCAGCAATAATATTAAATGATGGTAAGAAAACCGAAATAAAAGGAAATAAAAAAGATACTACAAACAATCAGATGGAATTATTAGCGCCTATAGAGGCTCTTAAAAAAATTCCAAAAGGAAGCAAAGTCCAAATTTTTACAGACTCTAAATACGTAAAGTCTGGAATAACAGAATGGATATATAATTGGAAAAAAAATGGTTGGAAAACTGCAAACAAAAAAGAGGTGAGTAACAAAGAACTTTGGACAGAATTAGACCTACTAAACAGTGAATTTGAAATAAGTTGGATTTGGGTAAAAGCACATTCAACAGATAAATTAAATAATGAAGTAGACTTACTTGCTAAAGATGCTGCAAACTTATAATAGATTATTTAGTAAATTTTCTGCTGAAGTTAAACCACATTCTTTAGTTTCTTTTTCTACATGAATATTAACAACTGTGGAGTTTTCAATAACCATCAAATAACGATTTGATCTAATTCCCATTCCTTTTGCATTTCGATCAACTTCTGCACCAATTGCTTTAGTAAATAATAAATAAGGATCACATAACATTTTAATTTTATTTCCAGTGTTATTAATCTCTCCCCATGCATTCATTACATAAGGATCATTTACTGATAAACAAAATATATTTTCTATTCCTTTTGCTTTAATTTTGTCTGCATTTGCTACAAAACCTGGTAGATGAAGTTTTGAACAGGTTGACGTAAATGCTCCAGGTAATCCAAATAAAACAATTTTTCCATTACCTATAAGTTCTTTTAATTTGTTTTTTTTAGGCTCTCCATCAACAAGTTGAAAAATCTCTGTATTTGGTATTTGATCTTTTATTCTAAGTTTCATATCGAATTAATTACATATTTTTTAATTTTTTCAATATCATTTGAAAAAATTTCAAATTTTTCTTTTCTATCATTAACATATTGAAGACTATCTGGTAAATTTTCAGTTTTTGAAATTGCATCTTCTATTGCTTTTGGAAATTTACATGGGTGAGCAGTTGATAATACAACACAATTTTTTTCCAATCCCAATTTTCTCACAGCACCAATACCCACTGCAGTATGAGGATCAACTACCATCTGATGTTCATCATTAATAATCTTTATCATTTCAACAGTTTCATTTTCATCAAGCATCTCAGACATAAAATTCTTCTTAATTTTATCTAAATCGTTTTTATCTATTTTATAAGTATTTTTTTTTATTTCAGCCATTACATCTTTTGTAACTTCTGAGTTACAATCTTTTATATCATATAAAAGTCTTTCGAAATTACTTGCTATTTGTATATCCATACTTGGAGTATTTGTTTCCTCAACTTTCTTTTGAGTATAATCACCTCCTGATATTGCTCTATGAAGTATGTCATTTTTGTTTGTAGCAACGATTAACTTATCAATTGGAAGTCCTAATTTTTTTGCCAAATAACCAGCATAAATGTCTCCAAAATTACCTGTTGGAACACTAAAGGATAGAGATTGACCATTTCCAACTTTAAAGTAAGCATAAAAATAATACACAGCTTGAGCAATAATTCTTGCCCAATTAATTGAGTTTACACCGGACATATTAATTGCTTTAGAAAATTTTTCATCATTGAACATTGCTTTTACCAAATTTTGACAATCATCAAAGTTACCCTCTACAGCAATGTTAAAAACATTGCTCTCTTCATGTATTGTCATTAGTTTTCTTTGCACTGGTGAAATTCTATTATTTGGGTGTAATACAAAAACATTTAAATTATTTTTTCCTTTTAAGGCATCTATAGCAGCTGCACCTGTGTCACCTGAAGTTGCTACTATTATGTTAATTTTTTTTTGATTTTGTGCTAAATGATATTGATAAAAATTACCTATTAATTGCATTGCGATATCTTTAAAAGCAAGTGTAGGTCCATGAAACAATTCTAAAACTTTTAAATTTCCTAAATTAGATATTTTAACAACATCATTAGTTCTGAAATTTGAGTATGATTTTGAAATCAATGAAATTAATTCATCTTTAGATATGAAATCTCCAATAAATGGATAAATTATTTCAGCCGCTAAATCATTGTAACTAAGGTTTTTTAAACTATCTAATTCTTCTTTTTTAAATGGTTTGATTAATTGAGGCACAAATAACCCTCCGTCATCTGCCAAACCTTTTAGAAAAACATCCTTAAAAGTAAAGTTTTTCTGATTATTCCTTGTACTAATGTAATTCATTTAATAATTCTTTTTTCTAAAATATAAATATAGCAAAAGAATTGAAATCGCTAATGAAAACCATGTCATTGCGTATTTTTTATGATTATTTGAAATATTAGCAGTAATTTTTTTTGGTCTTGGAAATTGATAATTTCCATCCAAATAAATTATGTATTTGGAAAATTTTTTACCAGTAAATTTTAAGATATCATCTCTGTTTAAGCTGAACCAGTAATTCTCTTTAATATCATTATCTGGTTTAAAAATGTTTTTTCTTCCCTGGGTTTTGAGAGTTCCTATTATATTATTTTGATCAAATATATTTATTTCTGGATTATCCTTTTTTTCAAATGGTATCCAGCCTCGATTAATCAGATAATTTTCATTGTTGATTAAAATTGGATTAATTACCTCAAATCCTGGCGTACCAGAGTCATTCAAATTATATAAATAAATTTGTTTTTCAAAATCAATAGTGCCCGATGTTTTAATTTTTAAAAAATTTTCTTTATTGGATTGAGAAAGTTCTATTGGAGGATTTTTTAACGATTCTTCAATTTCTAAAATCAGATTATTTTTCCAATTTAATCGAATTATTTGCCAAGTACCTAATGCAATAAAAACAAATATAAAAAAAATTGTAAAAACAGAAAATAAAAACTTATGTTTCAAAGACTGAAATTAACTTCCCCAGATATATATAGCTGCAAACAAGAATAACCATACAACATCAACAAAGTGCCAATACCAAGCCGCAGCTTCAAAGCCGAAATGGTGATCCTTATTAAAGTGACCTAATTTTCCACGCCATAAACATACTGCTAAAAAAATTGTTCCCACAATAACGTGGAAACCATGAAATCCTGTTGCCATATAAAATACTGATCCATAAATATGATCTGAAAAAGCAAATGTTGCATGGTGATATTCGTAAGCTTGTAAGGCTGTAAAGCAAACCCCAAGAATTACTGTTAAAATTAAGCCGTTTATGAAACCTTCTCTATCATCTTCTAAAAGAGCATGATGAGACCAAGTAACAGTTGTTCCTGATAACAATAGCACCAGTGTATTGATTAATGGAATATCCCATGGATCAAAAGTTTCAATATCTTTTGGTGGCCATACATTTCCGACAAATTCATTTGGAAAAAGACTTACATCAAAGTAAGCCCAAAA
The DNA here is from genome assembly GCA_003212295.1 of Pelagibacteraceae bacterium AG-447-E22. Lineage (GTDB taxonomy): Bacteria > Pseudomonadota > Alphaproteobacteria > Pelagibacterales > Pelagibacteraceae > Pelagibacter. Next base: position 10,490 of record QCQC01000001.1, read on the forward strand.
CCATGCTACAAAAAACATAACCTCTGATGCAATAAATAATGTCATTCCATAACGATGATGGATTTGAACTACAGGTGTGTGATGTCCTTGATGCTCAGCTTCGATCACTACATCTCTAAACCACATGTAGGCCCCGTAAATTAATAAAGCAAAACCCAAATACATTCCCCATGATACATCAGAGTGCATATAATAAACTGCTCCCAATGCTAAAACTAAGCATGAGAAAGAAACATAGATTGGCCAGGGGCTTGGATCTACTAAGTGATAATCATGTTTTTTTTCAGCTGACATTTTTTGGATTATGATTGTTTATAGTAATCTGTCGAGAAAAAAGTATACGACATAGTTACATCTTCTAATTTTTTTACAGTTGGGTCATTAACCATTTCGGGGTCTAGATAAAAAGTCATAACATAAGTTGCTTTTTCTCCAGCTTTTAACTCTTGTTTTTCGAAACAAAAACACCCTAATTTGCTATAGTATTTACCAAAACTAGCAGGTGAAACATTAAAACTTGCAACCCCAGCTGTTGGTTCATCACTGTAATTTGTTACCTCAAACTCTATTTTGTTAACTTGCCCGACTTTAACATCAATAACGTTTGATTTAGCTTTAAAATCCCACGGTAAATTATTAACATTTGTATCAAATCTTACACTTACTACTTTATCTAAAACTATTTTGGGAGCGTTGTTTGATATTTGAGTAGTACCTCCAAATCCAGTAACTCTGCAAAAAAGATCATACAAAGGCACTGCCGCATAAGACAAACCTAACATTAGAACAAAAATTCCAGCTAAAACTAGTGGAGTTAATTTTTTTTTTTCAATCATATAGCCCTATCAAATACTCCAGTGTTATATAGTGTAAAAAAGAAAAGAAATATCATGAAGGCAATTATTGCTATTGCTGTAAAAATATTTTTTCTTTTTGTTTTTTTATCTGGTGTTATCATATTATTTTATCTATCAGAAAAAGTACAAAAACCAAAAATAAATAAAGTATTGAATATCCAAATATTAATTTGGCTTTTTTCGGATTAAACTTATTTTTCTTATAATTGTATAGTTCGTAGCATAAAAAGATATAATAAAATGTTAATAATAATGATGGAATTAAAAAAGTTAATCCAACAAAATTTATTAAATATGGAAAAATTATTACTGGCAACATTAACAAGGAATAAACAAATATATTTATTTTTGTGCTCTCAACTCCATTCGTTAAAGGAAGCATTGGTATATTAGCTTTTTTATAATCATCAGATTTATACAGACTCAATGCCCAAAAATGTGAAGGTGTCCAAAAAAATATAATTAAAAAAAAGGCTAGTGGTTCAATTGAAAGTGAACCAGTTGCAATTGTCCATCCAATTACAGGTGGGAATGCTCCAGCAGCTCCACCAATAACAATGTTTTGTGGTGTTCGTCTTTTTAGCCAAATTGTATAAACAAAAACATAAAACAATATCGTTAGAAGTAATATTGCAGCCGAAATTCTGTTCGTAAAATAATCGAGTGCTACTACTGAAACAATTGATAGAGTAACCCCAAATATAAATGCCTGATTTCTGTTCACTTTTCCTGTTGGTATAGGTCTTAAACAAGTTCTAGTCATCAAAGCATCAAGATCAGACTCGTACCACATATTTAATGCTCCGGCTGCACCAGCTCCTAATGAAACTAAAAAAATACCAATAATTGCCTCATTTGTTGAAACAAGATTTGGTGCTGTTAACAGACCAACTGCACATGTAAAAATCACCAAAGACATAACTCTTGGCTTCATTAATTTAAATAACTCAGAGAAGTTTAATAAATCTTCTTGTGATAAACTTCTTTTTTTTAGCTTTGAATTATCCATCAGTTTTTTTAGCTTTTACTTTAGCTGTTTGATTTTTCTGTTTCTTGATCATCAACAAACTTTGGTAATTCCTCAAATGTATGGAAATTAGGTGGAGATGGCACAGTCCATTCTAAAGTTGTAGCCCCTTCTCCCCAAGGGTTTTGCTCTGCTGCTTTTTTCTTTGCAAATGCATAAATAAGATTTGCAAAAAATACTACTAATCCTGCAACGGCAACATAAGAACCTATTGAAGAAATATAATTCCATCCAGCAAATGCGTCTGGATAATCTGCATATCTTCTAGGCATTCCAGCTAAACCTAGGAAGTGTTGCGGAAAGAAAATTAAGTTAACACCTATAAATGTTAACCAAAAATGTAATTGTCCCATCCATTCGGAATATTCATAACCCGACATTTTTGAAAACCAATAATAGAAGCCTGCAAAAATTGCAAAAACTGCACCTAATGACAACACATAATGAAAATGAGCTACAACATAATAAGTATCATGCATCGCAGTATCTACACCAGCGTTAGCTAAAACTACCCCTGTTACGCCACCTACCGTGAACATAAATATAAAACCAAGTGCCCACATCATAGGAGTTTTAAATGAAATCGATCCACCCCACATAGTTGCTATCCATGAGAAAATTTTTATTCCTGTTGGCACAGCAATAATCATTGTTGCTGCTAAAAAGTAAGCTTTGGTATCGGTACTTAATCCAACTGTATACATATGGTGAGCCCATACAACAAAACCCACTATTCCTATTGCAACCATGGCATATGCCATACCCAGGTAACCAAAAACTGGTTTTCTTGAAAATGTCGACACAATATGACTGATCATTCCAAAACCTGGTAAAATTAAAATGTAAACTTCTGGATGACCAAAGAACCAAAACAAATGTTGAAACAAAACTGGGTCTCCTCCAGTCTGCGCTTCAAAAAAGGCAGTTCCAAAGTTTCTATCTGTTAATAACATTGTAATCGCTCCCGCCAAAACTGGTAACGATAATAACAATAGGAAAGCTGTTACTAAGATTGACCAAGCAAACAAAGGCATCTTATGTAATGTCATACCTGGAGTTCTCATATTTAGAATTGTTGTTATAAAATTTACTGCTCCTAAAATCGATGAAGCCCCTGCTAAGTGTAAACTTAAAATTGCCAAATCCATTGCTGGTCCAGGCTGACCTGCTTTGGATGATAAAGGTGGGTAAATAGTCCAACCACCACCAACTCCTGTTTGTCCTGGAGGGCCGTCAGCAAAAATTGATAAAATTAATAAAGTTAATGAAACTGGTAATAACCAAAAAGAAATATTATTCATTCGTGGAAATGCCATGTCAGGTGCACCAATCATAATTGGCACGAACCAATTTCCAAAACCACCAATCATAGCTGGCATAACCATAAAGAAAATCATGATTAATCCATGACCAGTTACTAAAACATTATACAAATGATAGTTTCCACCTAAAATACCATCTCCCGGGTGCATCAATTCCATTCTCATTAAAACTGAAAATGCTGTACCAATAACTCCTGCAACAATTGCAAAAATTAAATACATTGTACCTATATCTTTGTGATTCGTAGAATATGCCCAACGTTTCCAACCTGTTGGTGTATGGTGATCGTCGTGTGATGCTGTTTGTGTATACATTTTTATTTACTCGCTAGTTTTAATTTATCATTTTCAATTTCTTCTTTTGCAAATTTTTCTTTTGCCTCAGATAACCACTCTTCATATTCTTCATTAGTTACCACTCTAACTGTGATCGGCATAAATGCATGCTTAATTCCACAAAGTTCTGAACATTGACCGTAATAAGTTCCAACTTTTTCAGCTTTAAACCAAGTTTCATTAATTCTTCCTGGAACAGCATCTCTTTTTACTCCAAATGATGGTAAAGCCCAAGCGTGCAAAACATCGTTGGCAGTGATTAAAACTTTTACAACTTTATCAACTGGAACAACAACTTCGTTATCTACTGCTAATAATCTTGGTTGATCTACTTTTAAGTCTTTTTCCTCAATCATATAAGAATCAAAAATTATATTTTCGTCAGGATACTCATATCCCCAGTACCATTGATAACCTATGGCTTTAATTGTTAAGTCTGCTTTCGGTATAGCATCTTGTTTGTATAAAATTTTAAATGAAGGGACTGCCATTACAATTAAAATTAGACAAGGAATTAATGTCCATAAAACTTCCACTGTTACATTGTGTGTTCTTTTTGAAGGATTGGGATTCGCAGATGCTCTAAATCTTACACATGCGTAAAGCATTAAAAATAAAACAAATACACTTATTGCAATAATAATTGGTAATAAAAGCTTGTCATGAAAAGCCACAATTTCTCTCATAGATTCTGATGCAGCTTTTTGAAAACCTAATTGCCAGTCGACTGGCTGATTAGCGATTGCTTCCTGTGTTAAAAAAAGACCTGAAAATATAAATAAAAATTTTTTCATTTTAATTAGCTATATAAAGCTCTTTTGCGAAAATTACACTTTAGTTTTCGCGACAATTTATCAAGAAATCACATAATTTACGATTGAAATCGCAGATATGACGGCTGTTTCTGATCTTAAAATATTCTCGTTAATTTTCACTGATTGAACGCCTTTAAAAGAGAGAATCTTGTCTCTTTCAGCTTCTGAAAAATCACCTTCTGGGCCTATGATTATGCAAACTGGTTTGTTTGTGAGTTTTGATTTATCGACTTTGATATTATCTGTGTTTAAATCTGTGAATATTAAATCCATTGTGTCTTTTTTTAAAAAACTATCTAATTTTTGGGGACTTTCAATTGTAGGTACATTAATGCGATTTGATTGTTCGCTTGCTTCAATAACTATTTTTTCTAAACGTTCTTTGTTAATCTTTCTTACAACTGTTCTCTCAAAAATAATTGGTAAAAACTTAGTCACTCCCAGTTCAGTTGCCTTTTGTATCATAAAATTCTGGTAGTTTGATTTGATTGGAGAAAATGCTAACCATAATTCTTTGGTATTTTCTATTTGTCTTAATTGCTTTGTAATTTTAAACATAACAATACTTTTTGATATTCCCAAAATTTTTGCTTCCCATTCTCCCTCTTTATTAAATAAAGAAAAAACTTCATTTTCTTTAACTCTCATTACTTTGGTTAAATAATGTGATTGAGATTTGTCTAATTTATCAGTCAAGTTAGCTGATAATTTATTTGAAAAAAATAATCTTATATTACTCATTTGTGTTAAGTTAGTTTATGAAAAATATTAAAGCAATAATTTTTGATGCTTATGGCACGCTATTTGATGTCAATTCTGCTGCAGAAAAATGTAAAGATAAAATTGGAGACAAGTGGGAGCCTTTTGCAAATTATTGGAGAACAACTCAATTAGAATACACCTGGCTTAGAAGCTTAATGAAAAGACATAAAGATTTTTGGCAAATTACTGAGGATAGCTTAGATAAATCTATGATGGCTTTTAATATAGATATTCAAATGAAAGATGAATTATTGAACTTATACAAAGTGCTCTCACCCTTTCAAGAAGTTCCAGAAACTTTAAAATCATTAAAAGAAAAGAATTTTAAATTAGCCATACTTTCTAATGGAACACCTTCTCTCTTAAATGAGTTAGTAAAAAGTAATAACTTAAATAATTTATTTGATGATATATTTTCTATTGAGAAAGTTGGAATTTATAAACCACACTCAAAAGTCTACGACCTTCCTATTGAAAAATATAAAATAAAAAAAAATGAAGTTGCTTTCTTAAGTGCAAATACATGGGATGTATCTGGTGCAGGAAATTACGGATATCAATCTGTTTGGGTAAATAGAAATAATAATATCTTTGATAATCTTGATTATAAGCCAAATAACAAAATTATGAACTTATTAGAGTTAATTGATATTATTTAGCACATGTTTAAAAATCTTTTTTTGATATATAGTTTTAATTAAGGAGACAGAATTATAATTATAAAGGAGTTATATGAGTGAAAAAAAAGATGTATCATTTGAAATTTATTCTGACTCAGAAAAAATGTTAGAACAGATAGTCAGTAAATATGATCTTCCTGATCAATCAAAAGCCTTGAGGTGTTTATTAGATTATGTCGAAGAAAAGGAATCTGATTGGGATGATATCTTTGCTACTATTCGATGTAATAGATGTGGCTAATACCATTGATTTTATAATTTTAACAGTTATTTAAGAATTATGAAAATTATTGAAGTAGATAGAATTATTGATCCAATTCCAGCATCTGATGGTGCAGGAGTAAAATTAAAAAGAAGCATCGGTGTAGAACCAAATTATTTTGATCCTTTTTTAATGTTAGATGAATTTGGCTCTGAAAATAGCGAAGATTATATTGCTGGCTTCCCTCCACATCCACATAGGGGTATTGAAACTGTAACTTATATGCTGGCTGGTGATTTTGAACATAAAGACAGCACAGGTGGTGAAGGTAGAATGACAGCAGGAGATGTTCAATGGATGAAAACAGGAAGTGGGATAATTCACTCCGAAATGCCAGCAATGAAAGAAGGTAGACTTCATGGATTTCAATTATGGATTAACATGCCAGCTAAATTAAAAATGAGTAAACCAGAATATATTTATATTGATGCAAATAAGATGAGTGTTCATAAAGATGATGATAAACAAGTTAAAGTTATAGCTGGTAAATTTGAAAAAGCTGAGGGTCCAGTTAAGAGACATAATGTTGAACCTACATACTTTGATGTAGAGTTAAAAAAAGACAAAGAATTTAATTATAGCCTACCCTCTACTCACAATACATTTATCTATTTAATTAATGGTGAAATAAAAATTGGTGAAAAAAAACATGATAAAGTCAAAGATAGTACTTTAATTTTACTATCAAAGGGTAAAGATTTAAAAGTTACGGCTCAAGCAGATGCAAAATTTTTGGTTATATCAGGAAAACCAATCAACGAAGAAATAGCTAGAGGTGGTCCTTTTGTAATGAATACCAAAGCTGAGATCTTGCAAGCTGTTCAAGATTATCATAATGGTACATTTGTAAAATGAAAGCAGTAACAATTTCAAAAAATGGTGGACCAGAAGTTTTAGAACTTAAAGATATTAAATTGGGAGATCCAAAATCTGGTGAAGTTTTAATTAAAAATGAGGCTATTGGTCTTAATTATATTGATACTTATCATAGGTCTGGTCTTTACCCAGTTGAACTACCATCAAACATTGGAATTGAAGGAGCAGGTATAATTGAAAAAATTGGCCCAGATGTAAAAGACTTTAAAGTTGGTGATAAAGTAGCTTATGCATCAATGCCAATTGGTTCTTATGCAACGCACAGAATTTTTTCAACTAAGAAATTAGTAAAAGTTCCAAATGAAATAGAATTAGAAAATGTTGTTACTTTAATGACTAAAGGCTTCACAGTTTTCTATCTTTTACATAAAACATATCCTGTAAAATCTGGTGAGACTATATTATTTCATGCTGCTGCTGGTGGAGTTGGACAAATATTTTGTCAGTGGGCAAAAAGCTTAGGTTGTACTGTAATTGGAACTGTAGGCTCAGATGAAAAAATAGAAATAGCTAAAGCAAATGGTTGTGATCACGTAATCAATTATTCGAAAGAAAATTTTTCAGAAAAAGTGAAAGAAATAACTAATGGAGTTGGTGTTCCAGTAGTTTATGACGGAGTAGGAAAAAAAACCTTTGCCGGATCAATCGAGTGTTTAAAAGTAAGAGGAATGATGGTTTCCTTCGGAAATGCATCTGGACCTTTAGATCCTTGTAATGTTACAAAATCTTTGGCACCTAAAGGTTTGTACCTTACTAGGCCTAGTATAGCACACTATACATCTACCAGAGAAGAACTTGACGAGGCTGCTCAGAAAGTTTTTGAAATGTTTATAACTAAAAAATTTAAATTAAATATTCATAAAAAATACTCTTTAAATGAAATAGTCAAAGCTCATGAAGATCTTGAGTCTAGAAAAATTTTAGGTCCCGCTATTATAATTCCTTAATCAACTTTTACATCCATATCTGACATATGTAATCTTAGAGCATTTGTTGAAACATGAATTTCTCTTATAAAAAAAATTATTGAAATCATCATTGATAAACAACAAGATCCAAAAATTAGTCTTGCTATAAAAATCTCATTCAAGTAAAGAGCTAAAACTGTTAACATATTAAATAAAAAACCAAATGCTCCAAACATAATTGACCATCTAAGCAAAGTAATTCTCCCACTTAAATTTATAAATTGCTTTTTCCATTCCGGTGGAACATGTTTTTCATAAACATGCTCATCATGAAGCTCTCTTATTAAAGAACTTAAAGAATGGAATCTGTTACTATAAACTCCCATTATTAAAGGAATTGCAGGAAACATTAATGCAGTTACTGTATAATCAATATTCATGCGAATCAGTTTGATTATCAATGTTGCCTTTGTTATTTACAAGTAAATTTTTATGAACCAACTAAATTTATTCATCGAGCTTACACGGTTAAAGAGACCAATTGGTTATATGTTGCTATTTTGGCCATGTGCTTGGGGGCTAACCTTAGCTTATGATTTCTCAAAAAATTTACATTTATATTTATTTTATCTTGTCTTGTTTTTTCTTGGTTCTGTTTTTATGAGATCTGCAGGATGTATAATTAATGATATTGTTGATAAAGAAATTGATAAAAAAGTTTTGAGAACTAAAAATAGACCTATTGCATCAGGTAAAATATCTATCAATCTTGCTTTAGTTTATTCAATAATTTTATGTTTTTTTGCACTTTTAGTTCTTATTAATTTTAATTATTTAACAATAATTTTAGCTCTTTGTTCAATGCCATTAGCTTTCACATATCCTTTAATGAAAAGATATACATATTGGCCTCAATTATTTTTAGGGATAACTTTTAATTATGGACTAATTTTGGGATGGATATCTGTTGAAAACTCGATAAACCTCGCACCAATCATTTTATATGTTGGGGCCATATTTTGGACACTTGGATACGACACAATCTATGGATATCAAGATATTATAGATGATGAAATAATAGGAGTTAAGTCAACATCAATTAAATTTAAAGAGAGTCCAAAAAAGTTTTTAAACATGAGCTATTTTTTATTTTTTTTATCAATAATATGTATTGGGATAATATCTGAATTTCATATTTTATTTTTTATTTTTTCTATATTTATATTTTATCATTTATTTTATTTACAAATAAATAAATTTAATAAAAACGATACAAAAAATTGTTTAAAAATTTTTAAAAGCAACAATTTTTTAGGGTTATTAATTTTTGCTAATTTGATGATTAATAAATTGATTTCATGAACAAAAATCTAGAAATTATAAAAAGACTTTACAAAAACTATACCTCTAAACATTTTAAAAAGATAATCTTAACAATTTTTTTTTCAATTTTAGTTGCTGGTAGTACCTCTTCAATTGCATATTTATTGGATCCAGCAATAGAAAAAATTTTTATTAATCAAGATGCAGAACTAATGTACATAATTCCGGCTGTTATCGTCATTGCTTTTTTTTCTAAAGGAATGTCTTTATACATTGCAAAAGTTTTGATGATTCATGTATCACAAGAATTAAAAGCTGATGTTCAAAAAGACATGATGAAATCTTTGATATCTACTGATACAAAATTTATTGATAAAATTCATACTGGAAAATTTATCTCTAATTTAACAGTAGATGTTAGTCTTTTAGTAAATCTAATTAGCACTGCATTATTAAATATTTTTAAAGACACACTTAGCTTAATAGGTTTGCTTAGTGTGATGTTTTTTCAAAATTGGAAACTATCTTTAATTGCCTTAATTATGATACCTTTAGCAACAATTGTCGCTAGAGCCCTAGGAAAAAGAATGACTAAAGCAACAGAAAAAACAATGGAAACTTCCGGAATATTTACAAAAAGACTTATTGAAATATTTAAAAATCATAAAATAATTAAAAGCTTTCAAACTGAAAAATTTGAAAATGAAAGGGCATCTGTTGATATTAAAGATTTAAAAGACAAAACTATAAAGATGGATGAAATTTTCCAAAGAAATACTCCGATTATGGAAACTTTAACAGGATTTATGATTGCAATTTTAATTTTTTATTCTGGAGTTTTAATCAAAAATGGTGAATTAGAGATAAATAATTTTTTCTCCTTTCTGGCTGCAATGATGTTAGCTTATCAGCCTGTTAGAGCTTTAGCTGGCTTGAATATAGCAATTAACCAAGGTTTAAGTGCCTCGAAAAGAGTGCTTCCTATTATTGATAGAAAGTCTGATATTGAAGATAATCATAATGCAACTGATCTTAAAATTAATGAAGCAAATATTAAGTTTAAAGACATAGATTTCTCTTATGAAACGACAGAAAAGTCGGCATTAAAAAAGATAAACTTAGATATGGAAGCTGGAAAAATGACTGCATTAATTGGATTGAGTGGTGCTGGAAAATCTACAATTTTAAATCTAATACCAAGATTTTATGATTGTAATTCTGGGGATATTTTGATCGATAATAAATCAATTTATGATGTGACCTTATATTCTCTAAGAAAAAATATTTCGCTAGTAAGCCAAGACACAACGTTATTCGATGATACAATTAAAAATAATATAAAATATGCAAATCTTAATGCAACTGATGATGAAATTTATCAATCATCTAAAAATTCATTTGCTCATGATTTTATCAAAAATTTACCTAATGGTTATGAAACAATTGTTGGTGAAAATGGAGTAAGACTTTCTGGAGGGGAAAAACAAAGAATCTCAATAGCAAGAGCAATACTAAAGAAAAGCCCTATTATTCTTTTGGATGAAGCAACTTCAGCTTTGGACTCAGAGACAGAAAATAAAATTCAAATCGCCATTAAAGAATTGACAAAAGACAGAACAACGATTGTAATTGCTCATAGATTATCAACAATTCTGGATGCGCACTTAATCTACATAATTGAAAACGGTAAGGTTTTAGAAAAAGGAAATCACGAAAGCCTTCTGGGTAAATCTGAAACTTATAAAAATTTCTATGAAAAACAAATCCAAAAAAATTAATGATTTATATTTATAGAATATTAATAAATTTAATACTTATTATTTCTCCAGCAATAATTTTGATTAGATTAATCTTAAAAAAAGAGGACCCAAAAAGATTTTTTGAAAAATTTGGTATTTTCTCAAAAAAAAGAAAGGCAGGTAAAGTTCTGTGGTTTCACACTGTGAGTGTTGGTGAATTACTCAGTGTTATATCGATTATTGATAAACTTGAAAAAGATAAAAATATCTCACAGATCTTGATCACCACAACAACTTTAACTTCTTCAAAACTATTCCAAAAATTTAACTTTAAAAAAACTACACACCAATTTTTTCCCATAGATAACAATTTTATAACTAAAAAATTTCTGGAATATTGGAAGCCAAGCCTAGCAATTTTTGTTGACTCGGAAATATGGCCGAACATGCTCACAAATTTAGAAAAACAGGCAATCAAAAAAATACTTTTGAATGCAAGAGTCTCAGCAAAATCATATAAAAAATGGAAGCTTTTAGGTAAATTTTCGAATAATCTTTTTAAAAAATTTGATTATACCTATCCTCAAAATTTAGAGTCAAAAAAATATCTTAAAAAATTTGATGTTCAAAATATAAGATATTTAGGCAATTTAAAATTTTCACAAAAAAAAACATTGAATAATAAATTAAATAACAAATTAATTAAGCTTTTCAAATCAAAAAAAGTTTGGTGTGCTGTCAGCACTCATGAAGGAGAAGAAAACATTTGTCTAGAAATACATAAAAAACTATTAAAAAAATTTAAAAATCTAATATTAATAATAATTCCAAGACATATTGCTAGAATAGACTCTATATCAAAAAATATATCGAAATTAGATTTAAAATTACATCTACATAGCAATACAAATAAGATAGACCTAAAAACAAATGTATATTTAGTTGATACTTATGGTGAGGCAGAATTGTTTTTTAATGTATGTAAAAATGTTTTTATTGGTAAATCCCTAACTGCTTTTGGAGGTCAAAATCCACTAGAACCTGCAAGATACAATTGTTCAATAATTCATGGACCAAATGTATCAAATTTTACCGAGATATATAAATTTTTAGACAAAAAAAAAATTTCAATTAAAATTAAGAATGAAAAGCAACTTTATGGTAAAATTTATAATCTTATAAATAAAAAAAAATCAATAAATATTAAAGAAAAAATAAACTTAATAGGATCAAAAATTTTAAATAAAAATTTAATGGAAATAAAATCATTAATTTAGATTATGCTAACAAAACCAAAATTTTGGGATAAAAAGCATGAAAACTTCTATAGTTTACTTTTATTACCTTTCACAATTTTATTAATTTTTATTAATTGGTTATCAAAATTTATAAATAAGAAAAAATTTAAAATCAAAACAATATGTGTAGGCAATATATATGTTGGGGGCACTGGCAAAACACCTCTTACAATTGAAATTTTTAAAATTTTAAAAACACTCAAACAAAAGTCTGTAATTATAAAAAAATATTATAAAAATCAAAAAGATGAGCAAAAATTATTAAGCAAGATAGGTCCTATTATTTCACATAATTCAAGAATAGTCTCTTTAACTCTGGCTGAAAAGCAAGGATATAAAGTAGCTGTGATAGATGATGGATTACAAGATAAAAAAATTGATTATGATTTAAAAATAGTTTGTTTTGACAAAGAAATTTTTTTAGGAAATGGAAAATTATTACCATCGGGACCATTACGAGAAAATTTAAATAGTTTAAAAAATTATGATGTAGTTTTTTTTAATGGAGTAAGTAATTTAAAAAAAGAAGACAGAGATAAAATAAAAAAAATTAATAATAACATTGAAATATTTGAAACTCATCAAAAACTTTTAAATATAAATAAAATCAAAAAAAATAAAAATTATTTAATATTTTCTGGTATAGGAAATCCATCAAATTTTAAAAACTTACTTTTAAAAAATAAAATTAAAATAAAAAAAACATTAATATATCCAGATCATTACAATTATTCTTTGAATGATTTAAAATTTATTGAAAATCTGGCTAAAAAATTAAAATTAAAAATTATAACAACTGAAAAAGATTATTTACGAATTAACAATTTTGACAAAAAAAATATTGAATTTATTAAAATGAAACTTGAAATTAAAAGAGAAAAGTCTTTAATCCAATTGATAAGAAAAATATGAAAATAATCAAATATTTTTTTCAATTTATATTTATTTGTTTATTCTTTTTAATATGTAAACTGCTAGGTTATAAAAAATCATCAAATTTTGGTGCAAAATTTGGAGAATTTTTTGGTCCAGTCTTTAGGTCAAAAAAAACTATTTCAAAAAATCTTAAGATTGCTTTCCCACAAATATCTAATGATGAAATAAAAAATATTTCAAAAAATATGTGGAAAAACTATGGGAGAATTTTGGCTGAGTATATGTACATTAAAAATTTTAGGAATCTTAAACTTAAAAAATTCATTGAAATTGAAAATTCTAATATTTTAGAGGATATAAATAAAAAAAATAAACCAGTTATTTTTATTTCTGGTCATTTCAACAACTTTGAACTTTTGGCGATGATAATAGAAATGACTGGTATAGATTTGGCTGCACTCTATAGACCATTAAATAATCTATTTTTAAATGAAATTATGATCAAGATTAGAGCAAAATATATTTGCAAAAATCAAATTCCCAAAGGAATTTCAGGAGTAAAATCAATGGTAAATTCATTTAAAAATGGAACTTCAATAGCAATGATGATTGATCAGAGAGTAAGTCAAGGAGAAAAGGTTTCTTTTTTTAATTCACCGGCCTTAACAACAACAATACCAGCTCAATTTGTAAAAAAATATAATTGTCAAATAGTTCCTCTTTATATTGAAAGAATAGATAAATATTATTTTAAAGTAAAAGTCGATAAACCTTTTGAGTTAAATCAAAATAATTCTATTGAGCAAATTTCTGAAACATTAAATAGGTGGTTAGAGAAAAAGATACTAAATAATCCAAATCAATGGATTTGGTCTCACAATCGTTGGAAATAATTATTTTTTTTCTAAACTTTCTCTTTTTAATTGAGCTTCTTTAGGAGAAAAATACGCCTCTTGTAACTCTACATTCCAATAATTCAATCTATCTAAGGAAATCTTTTTTCCTGAAACTGCGCAATTAATATAATCCCCATCTTCAATTATCTGAAAATTATTTGGTAAAAATTTTATTTTAGCTAATTTTTTAAACATTTTTAGTTTATATAATATTTATATATGAAAGTTGGAATAATTGGTAGTGGTGGCAGAGAGCACTCCATTTGTGAGATTATTAAAAAATCAAATAAGGTTAATCAAATATTTTGCTTTCCAGGAAATGCTGGAACTAAAAATATATCAAAAAATGTAAATCTAAATTTAGAAAATTTTGCTGAAATAAAAGATTATATTTTAGAAAATGGTATTGACTTAATTATTGTAGGGCCTGAAAAGCCATTAGTCGATGGAATTGTTGACTATTTAGAAAAATTTAATATTAAAGTTTTTGGACCTAATAAGATAGCCTCCCAATTAGAAGGATCGAAAATATTTACAAAAAAAATTTGTGAAGAATTTAAAATTCCAACTGCTAAATTTCAAATATTTGAAAAGATTGATAATGCAAAAAATTATTTACAAAAAGTGAATTTTCCCATTGTAATTAAAGCTGACAATCTTGCTTCAGGAAAAGGTGTTTATATTTGTACAAACTATAATGACTCTTCAAACGCTATTGATGAAATTTTTGGAGGTAAATTTGGTAAAGCAAAAAATGTTTTAATTGAAGAATTCTTAGATGGTGAGGAAATGAGTTTTTTTATTATTAGCGATGGAATATCTTTCAAAAGCTTTGGAACAGCTCAAGATCACAAAAGAGTTTTGGAGGGAGATAAGGGAAAAAATACCGGTGGTATGGGGGCTTATTCTCCATCTAGATTAATTTCAAATCTTTTAGAAAAAAAAATAGTTGATAGAATAATAAAACCAACTTTGGATGCGCTAAAAAGACTTAATACTGAATATAAAGGTTTTTTATACGCTGGCTTAATGATCAAGAATGATGATCCATACTTAATTGAATATAATGTAAGAATGGGAGATCCAGAATGTCAAACGATACTTCCAAAATTAGAGACAGATTTGATTGAAATAATTAAAAGTTGTTGTGAAAAAAAATTGGAACAGACTAAAATAAAATGGAATAAAAAAAAAAGTTTATGTGTTGTTTTAAGTAGTAAAGGTTATCCAGATAAGTTTAAAAAAAATATTGAAATAAAAAATTTAGAGAAGATTATTTTGGATAATGACAATTATTTATTTCATGCTGGCACAATTATTAAAGATAATAAAATTCTATCTAATGGTGGAAGAGTTTTAAACTTTGTTTCCTTATCAGAAAATTTTTCTGAAACAAAAAAAAATGTTTATAATAATTTAAAGATTTTAGATTGGTCAGAAGGTTATTACCGGAGAGATATTGGATTTAAGGTTACTGACTTATGAGAATTATTTCTGGATTATTCAAAGGAAAAAAAATTCTACAGCCTGCTGATAAAATAACCCGCCCACTTAAAGATTTGACCAAAGAGTCAGTATTTAATGTTATTGAACATTCAAATAAATTTTCAGTAAATATTAAAGACTCTATTATTTTAGATTTATATTCTGGGGTAGGATCTTTTGGTTTAGAATGTCTTTCAAGAGAAGCTAAATTTGTTACTTTTATTGAAAATTACAGAGGGGTTTTACCAATTTTAAAAAAAAATTTATTCAGTCTTAAAAATATAAATAATTACGAAATCTTAAATCAAGATATAAATTTAAAAAGTGAAATTATTTTGAGTAAATTAAGAAAAAAAAACGATATAATTTTTTTAGACCCACCCTATAAAGATAAGAATTTACACAAAATTTTAAGTAATATTTATAACAACAAAATCTTAAAAAAAGATGGGATTGTGATAATTCATCGTCATAAAAAAGAAAATGATAAATTCCCAGAAAATTTTAAAATTTTAGAAAAAAAAATATATGGAATTTCAAAAATTGTTTTTGGACTATTCTAAATTAGCCTTTTAACTGTTTCTTTTTTTATTAGTTCTACTGCTGGCTGGTCATATGGATTGATTTTGAGAGCAGATGCAATCAAAATTGTCTCTAAAATAAAAAACGTAAACAATTCTCCTAAGGCCTCTTCATTTCTCCTAAATATTTTAAAGCTTCTAAAGGGTATTTTTTTACTTAAAAAAATTTTTTCTGTCGCTATTTTTTGAGCAAAGATAATTTCATTTAAATTTTTATTCTTAAGAACTTTATAGGTATCAAGAATTGATTTATTATTTATTTTATTTGATTTCTTCTCATCTACATAAAAAAATGTGTAAAAATTATTTTTTGGTCCGTCTAAATAAAGCTGCATCAAACTATGATTGTCTTTTGGCATAGACGAAATTATTGGAAAAATCCCAAATTTTTTTTTCCCTAAACTTTCTGCAACTAATTGCTGGTACCACTTTAAAAAATCGTTTGATCTTGTATCATAATTCATAATTACTGAATTGTATTTCTTTTCTTTGGTTAAAAATAAGATATTCGCAACATTTGAAATAAGCTGATTAATAAAATTTTTATTATTTACAAGTTTATTAAATACCTTAAACTTATTTTCCTTAAGACCCATTAAACTTGATGGCAACATACCTACCTCAGATAAAACAGAATACCTGCCACCAATAAAATTATTATGAGAAACAACATCAGATTTTAATTTTTCTGCTAATAATTTCAAATAGCTCTGTTTATTTTCAGTAATGAAAATATTTCTATCCTTTTTTTTTATCAAAATATTTGAATTAGCAATAGTCTCGAGTGTGTTGCCAGATTTTGAAATAATCAAATTTAGAAACTTTTGATCCTTATAATTATTAAGTTTAGGATTTAAATTATCAAAAAAGTATAATTTTTTTTTTGATTTAAAATCTAAAAAATTAAAAATAGCTTTTGTGCCTAAAATAGAACCTCCCATTCCAATTAATCTAATTTTGTTATATTTTTTTTTAAGATTGTTTAAAAATTTTTTTGAATAGGAATACTTATAATTTAACTTCAGAGAGTTAATAACTTCATTATTTTTTTGATTAATTAGTAGTGATAGATTTTTTTTGATCAAATTTGAGTTTCTCTTTTTTTGAAAACATTTAAATTCTATGTTTTTTGAAAAAATCATTTTTTCTTCAATATATCTTGAATTGATTTTTCTAAATCACTGGGTAAAGTTTCTTCATCTAATCCATCGCTTGTCTCAAGAACTTTTGTTAAATCTATATTGTCATCTTGAGGAACTTCATCTTCATTATTTTTTCGAGGTTCTGGAAGTTTTGAAAACTCTGGTGGTAAAGTAAGAGGTTTTTTTTTTTCAATTAAAAACTCATCAACATTTTGTTTTTTTTTCATACTTAAAGTTTCTCTTACATTTTGACAGCCGCTTAAAAGAATTAATATTAAAAGATTAAAAAAAATTAATTTAGTTAGTAGCATAATTTTGTTTCTTAAAAAAAATATCGACAATTAACAATAATAAAATTCCTACAGTTATAAATATATCTGCAATATTAAAAATAAACCAGTGAAATTCACCAACATGAAAATCTATAAAATCAGGAACAGCATTAAAAACAACACGATCATAAAAATTTCCAAGTGCTCCACCTATTACACACAAAAGAGCTAATCTTTTTAATTTTTTAGCATTTAATGACATTACTATTAAAACAATTATTACAATTGCAATAATTATTGTCACCAAATTATAACCAAAACTTTCATTGAAAGATAACAGCCCAAATGCAACACCTTCATTCCAAATTAAAAAAATATTTAAATATTTAGACTCAAATAATTCAGCCGATAAACTTTTTTCATTTTCAGAAATCACATAGAGTTTTGTAATTCTATCGAGACCAAAGGTGACCAGAATAATAAAAAAATTTGTTACAAAATTTTTATTTAAATATCTTGCCATTACTTGGGGTGTCTCTTGCATTGATCAACACTAATTTTCCAACAGACAGGACATTTATTGCCTAATGCTTTTTTTGTCTTAACTAAAATATCTGATTCTTTATCAAAATTAATATCAGTCTTTGACACAATACAAAGTTCAGACAAATCAATATCTCTAACTATCTCCTTATATTTTTCATTAAGTTTGATATTAAGGTCTGCCTCCAAACTTGACCCAATTTCTTTACTTGCCCTTTTTTCCTCAATACTAATATTGCAGACATCTCTAATTTTTATTAATTCTGACCATTTCTCTTCAAGCTTTTGATTTTTAAATTTATTTGGAAATTTTAAAAACTTTTCTAAGTGAATACTTTTATTTTTTCTAGATACTAATTGGTAAATTTCTTCAGTTGTAAATGACAAAATTGGAGCAAACCATCTAAGCAAAGACTTAAGCAAAATATTTAAAATTTTTACACATGACTTTCTTTTTTCAGAATTAATTAAATCACAGTACAAAGCGTCTTTCCTAATATCAAAATAGAATGCTGACAAATCTACAGTGCAAAAATTCAATAACTCTTTATAAAGATTGTGAAAATCATATTTTTGAAAATATATTTCAAATTTTTTATTAAGAGAATACATCTTGCTAAGCATAAATTTCTCTATCTCTGGTAAACTCTCAATATCTAATTCATCCAAATTAATATCTTCAAATTTATCATTTATATTTCCCAATAGATATCTAAACGTATTTCTTATTTTACGATATGATTCTGAATGCTGATCCAGTATAGAGTAATCTATTCTTAAATCCTCAGCATAATTTGATGCTGCTACCCAGATTCTTAAAATATCAGCACCATATTTTTTTAAAATATCCTCTGGGGCAATTACATTTCCAAGAGATTTAGACATTTTAAGACCTTTTCCATCCACCACAAATCCATGTGATAAGATAGACTCAAATGGGGCTTTACCTCTTGTTCCGCAGGATTCTAATAAAGAAGAGTGGAACCAGCCTCTATGTTGATCCGATCCCTCTAAATACATTGATGCAGGCCATTTGAGATCTTTCCTTTTCTCTAAAACAAAAGAGTGTGTTGATCCACTATCAAACCACACTTCAACAATATCACTTAACTTATCAAAATCTTCTGCTTTATATTTATTTCCTAAAAATTTTTGAGGGTCATCAGAAAACCAACAATCTGAACCTTGTTTTTCATAAATATTTGCAATGTTTTCAAATATTTCATCATCTATCAAAATTTCATTAGATTTTTTATGTACAAAGATAGGAAGCGGTACACCCCATACTCTTTGCCTTGATACACACCAATCTGGTCTTGTCTCAATCATTGATCTCAACCTCTCTTTGCCTTTACTTGGATAAAAAGTTGTATCATCTATTGCCTTTAAAGCTTTACTTCTAAGTTTATGGCTTTCCATAGAAATAAACCATTGTGGTGTTGCCCTATGAACTAAAGGTGCTTTTGATCTCCAAGAATGAGGGTATGAATGAACCAATTCACCATTTGAAAGAAGATTGTTTTGCTCTTTCAATTTTTCAATAACAATTGGATTAGCCTTAAAAATATGTAAACCTTCAAACAAAGAAACATTTTTTGTATATTTTCCATCATCATCAACTGTCTCAATAGCTTTTATACCGTTATTTATGCAAAGATTAAAGTCATCAGGTCCATGACTTGGCGCACAATGAACAATACCTGTGCCTTGTTCTGTAGTAACAAAACGAGCTTCTAACATAGGAATATTGTGACCGTAACCTAAATCAAAAAATGGATGCTTGCAGATAGTATCTTTAAAATCTTTACCTTTAAATTTTTTTAAATTCTTAAATTCTTTTATCTCACAATTTTTTAAAACTGAGTCTAATAATGCCTCTGCAACAATGATCTTTTTATTTTTAAAATTACCCTCATCACTTATCTGAATTATCAAATAATCTAAGCTTTCATTATAAGCTAAAGCTTTATTTGCTGGTATTGTCCAAGGAGTGGTTGTCCAAATAACAACACTGCAATTGTTTAGTTCCTTTATTTTTGATGATTTTACTGGGAAGCAAGCATAGATCGTATCAGATTTGTGATCTTGATATTCAACTTCAGCATCAGCCAAGGCAGTTTTTTCTACTGTTGACCATAAAACTGGTTTAAATCCCCTATAAAGACTCCCCTCTTTTAAAAATTTTCCCAGTTCTCTCACAATTTGTGCCTCTGCATCGTAACTCATTGTTGAATAGTAATTTTCCCAATCACCAACAACACCTAATCTTTTAAATTGGTTTTTATGAACTTCTATCCATTTTTCAGCAAATATTCGACATTCTCTTCTAAATTCTACAATTGGAACGTCGTTTTTATTTTTTTTATTTTTTTTATATTGCTCTTCTATTTTCCACTCAATTGGTAAACCATGACAATCCCAACCTGGTACGTAAACAGAGTCTTTACCATCCATTTGATGAAATTTTACGATGATATCCTTTAAAATTTTATTTAAAGCAGTGCCCATATGTATATTTCCATTTGCATACGGAGGACCATCATGTAAAACAAATTTTTCTTCTCCTTTTCTTGAATTCCTTAATTCTTTATAAAGATCAATTTTTTTCCAAAGTTCTAAAATTTCTGGTTCTCTAGTTGGTAAATTAGCTTTCATTGAAAAAGCTGTTTTGGGTAAATTAATTTGGTTTTTACTCATTTTATTTTTTTTGCAATTAAAAGATCAGTGTTAATTTGTTTTTTTAATTGATCTATATTTTTGAATTTTTTTTCAGCTCTTATAAATTTTAAAAATTCAATTCTTAAATACTTATTATATAAATTTCCAGAAAAATTAAATAAATGGACCTCTAATAATATTTTTTTTCCATTAAATGTGGGTCGATATCCTAAATTAGCTATACCTTTGATATAATTTGAATTTTTCATTTTTCTTGCTTTAACTGCATAAACACCTGGTTTTGCCAGAATATAATTTTTAATATCTATATTAGCTGTTGGAAAACCAATTTTTTTTCCTACCTGTCTACCCTTTTGAACTTTTCCATCAATTGACCAGTTTCTTTTTAAAAGTTTATTCACATCATTAAGTTTTCCATTCTGTAAATATTTTCTTATTAAAGAAGACGAAATAATTTGTTTTTTTATTGATAAAGGTTGTGGTTTAATTATCTTATATTTACATAATTTCTCATACTCTATTAATTGTTTTACGTTTCCTTCTCTTTTATTTCCAAACCTAAAATTATTACTTACAAAAATAAATTTTGGATTTAATTTTTTACCTAAAATCTCTTTAATAAAAAAAATTGATTTTGTTTTTGAAAATTTACGATTGAATTGCTTAATTATAACAAAATCGACATTAAGGTTACTTAAATTCTCAATTTTTTGATTTAAATTTGATAGTCTAAAGTTTTTTAAACTTGAGTTAAAAAACATTTTTGGCATTGGCTCAAAGGTTAAAACACCAATCTTTGACGAATATTTCTTTTTATACTTTTTTGCAAGTTTAAATAATTTCTGATGTCCCAGATGAAGTCCATCAAAATTACCAATTAAAATAATTGAGTTTTTATGATCTTTTTTTATATTAAAACTGTTATATAATTTCATTTTCACCATTTTAAATCAGTCTGAATATAGTTACAGATTGTTTCATACGATTTAGCTGTTACTTCAATTCCTTTTTCTTTTATTTCATTTTTATGAATACCATTTGAAATAATTAAAGAGTCATAGTTTAAAAGATTTGCTCCTTTAATATCAGTATTTAAGTTATCACCAATTGAAAGAATTTTTTTATCTTTGTTGTTGATAGATAAATTATAAACCTCAGGATATGGTTTACCAAAATATATTACTTTACCTCCCATTTTTTCAAAGACCATAGCGACTGATCCAGCACAAAGTTCTCTTTTATTTCCTCTATCCACGATTAAGTCTGGATTTGTGCAAATCATTTTTTTTTCTATATTTTCTTTAAATAAATTTTTGTAATAATTAAGATTATTATCGAACTTTTCGAATAAACCAGTACACAATATATAATCACTGTCATAAATATTATCTGACTTCATTTTAATAAAATCATTAAATAAATCAAAATCTCGTGGTGGTCCTATATGGAAAAATTTTTGAGTCGATTGATTTTTTTTAAGATAGTTTAATGAAGCTTGTCCAGATGTAAAAACATGATCTCTTATTTCTTTATCCATGCCCATTTTTTCTAAAAAAGATTTAACTACATCATTAGGTCTTGGTGCATTTGTTAAAAGAATATACTCTTTTCTTTTTTTTGAAATTTCATTTAAAACTTTAATAGCTTCTTTATGAAGATTGATCCCATTGTGAATTACACCCCATAAATCTATGTAAAATAACTGATAATTATCAACTATCGAGCAGAAACCATCTTTATCTAAATTTTTAGTCATCAAATTAATCTATAACCCAAAAAATCCTTAATTTCCTTTATTTTTTAAGAAAGTTATTTTTAACTATATCTTGAAATACTGTTGCCAATCTCTATATGAAGTTCATATTTATAAAGGAGAATTTATGAAATTTAGACCCTTACACGATCGAGTTCTAATCGAAGTTTTAGACAGCAGCGAAAAAACAGCTGGTGGAATAATAATACCGGATACAGCTCAAGAAAAACCCCAAGAAGGTAAAGTCGTTGCCATAGGTGGAGGCGCAAAGACAGAGGATGGAAAAATTATTCCTATGGATGTTAAAATTGGTGACAAAGTTCTGTTCGGAAAATGGTCAGGAACTGAAGTCAAAATTGATGGTAAAGAATACAGCATAATGAAAGAATCTGACATTATGGGTATTTCTAGTAAGTAATAATCAGAAAGAAGGAGAAATAAAATGGCAAAAATTGTTAAATTCGATGCTGAAGCAAGAGCAGCAATGATAAGAGGTGTAAATATTTTAGCTGATACTGTTAAAGTAACTCTAGGACCAAAAGGAAGAAATGTTGTAATGGATAAATCGTATGGTGCTCCCAGAATTACTAAAGATGGTGTTTCAGTTGCAAAAGAAATAGACCTAGAAGATAAATTTGAAAATATGGGTGCACAAATGGTTAAAGAAGTTGCAAGCAAGACAAATGATGAAGCTGGTGATGGAACTACCACTGCAACAATTTTAGCCCAAGCAATAGTCAAAGAAGGTGTGAAATATGTGACCGCTGGTATGAATCCAATGGATGTAAAGAGAGGAATTGATGCTGCTGTTGATGTTGTGAAACAAAATCTTGTTTCATCAGCAAAAAAAGTAAAAGACAGCGATGAAATTGCTCAAGTAGGTACTATTTCAGCAAACGGTGATAAAGAAATTGGAAGTATGATTGCTAAAGCGATGCAAAAAGTTGGCAATGAAGGTGTAATCACTGTTGAGGAAAATAAAGGGATTGAAACTGAGCTAGATGTTGTTGAAGGTATGCAATTTGATAGAGGATATTTATCTCCATACTTTATTACGAATAGTGATAAAATGACTACTGAATTAGATAATCCATTTATTCTTTTACATGAAAAAAAATTAACTAACTTACAGCCAATGGTTCCACTTTTAGAGGCAGTTGTTCAAGCTGGAAGACCATTAATGATTATATCTGAAGATGTTGAGGGTGAAGCTTTAGCAACTTTAGTTGTAAACAAATTGAGAGGTGGTTTAAAAGTTGTTGCTGTAAAAGCTCCTGGGTTTGGTGATAGAAGAAAAGCTATGCTTGAAGATATCGCAATTTTAACTGGTGGACAGGTAATTTCAGAGGATTTAGGGATAAAACTTGAAAATGTAAAACTTGATGATCTTGGATCTTGTAAAAAAGTTAAAGTAGACAAAGATAACAGTACCATTGTAAATGGTAGTGGAAAAAAATCAGACATCGAAGCAAGATGTTCATCTATAAAACAACAAATTGAAGAAACAACCTCAGACTACGACAAGGAAAAACTTCAAGAGAGATTAGCTAAATTAGCTGGTGGTGTTGCTGTAATTAAAGTTGGTGGTGCTACTGAAGTTGAAGTTAAAGAGAGAAAAGATCGAGTTGAGGATGCTTTAAACGCAACAAGAGCTGCTGTGGAAGAAGGTATTGTAACAGGTGGAGGATGTGCCTTGTTATATGCTGCGCAAGACCTCGAAAAGGTTAAAGCTAAAGGAGAAGATCAAAAAGCTGGTGTTGATTTAGTTAGAAGAGCATTAGAAGCACCTATTAGACAAATTACAAAAAATGCTGGAGTTGATGGTTCAGTTGTGGTTGGTAAATTGTTAGAGCAAAATAAAAAAACTCACGGTTATGATGCACAAAATGAGGAATATTGTGATATGTTTGCTAAAGGTATTATTGATCCAGTGAAAGTTGTTAGAACTGCATTGCAAGATGCTGCCTCTATCTCTGGATTATTGGTAACTACAGAAGCAATGATTGCTGATAAGCCTGAAGAAAAAGATGCAAGTCCTGCCGGAATGCCTGGTGGAATGGGTGGCATGGGAGGAATGGGTGGAATGGGTGGAATGGGAATGTAATCCCCATTAATCTCAAACAAAAATTCAAAAAGGGCAGTTTTTACTGCCCTTTTTTTTTGCCTGTCGTAAAAATCTTCAAAGAACTTTATAAAGAATGTTTAAAGAACCTATTTATGCTGAATTCTTATTCCATAAATAAATTTTTTATTTTTAATATCAGACACTAATAGTAGACACTTTATAATAAATGGGATTAAATATAATTTATTAATAAGGCGACCAAGATAAAGTACGCCCCTAAAAAATTATGATACTAAGTTTAATATTAAAATATATTGGTTTTTTTGCAGCATTTTGTACTACTATTTCTTTTTTACCTCAGGCAATTAAAGTTTATAAATCAAAAAGTACAAAAGATATTTCATTATACATGTTTTTAATTTTTACAATTGGAACTTCTTGTTGGTTAGTATATGGAGTGGTTATTTCATCAGTTCCAATAATATTAGCAAATACTATAACTCTTATTTTAAGTTTTTTTATTTTAATTTATAAAATTAGGTACAAATAGACTGGGGGCCGGGTAAGACAACGCCCTTCTCTAGTTTACTTGGTTTACAATGGGTGTAATGCACATGTTATCCTCATTAATCTCAAACAAAATTCAAAAGTGCAGTTTTTACTGCTCTTTTTTATCTATTTTATTAAACTAGAATAGGAGTATCTTTTCCAAATTCTTCTCGGTGTAATTGGAAGTAAAAAAGTTTTCAAAGTATATTGTTTAAAATTCTTACTAAACATCCAGTCAGACTTTCTTATATCGAATCCCATGCCTGAAAAGTAGTAGTTGTGTTTAATCAATTTAAAAATGATCAGTAATTTTTGAAAAAAAGAAAGATGTAAATGTTCAAATGAAATATTTTTAATATCAAATTTTTTCAAATTTAAATTCATCAATACATCATAATCCATTCCTTCAATATCTAAGGATAAGAATTCTAATTCTTTTAATGAATTTTGACTTAAAAAAGTTGACAAAGTTTTGCATTTTACTAATTTTTTTAAGATTTTACCAGATTTAAAATGTTTTCTAACAAAATCTTGGGAGTTTGAAAATATTTGAAAATCTGGCGAATCTTTTTCAGAGAAGTAAAATATCATTTTTTTATCTTTAATATTATCTGGAACTATTGCAAAATTAAATATCTTTAACTTTTTTTGTTTGAACCAATACTTTTTTAATTTTTTCATGTGTATGGAATTTGCTTCGACTACGAAAACTTCAGCTTTTTTTTTATTTTTTTTTATAAAATTTGTAAACCCGTCTTCAAAATTTTTATCAAAATTAGCTGAGCCTGCACCTATTTGAACAAACTTTTTCATTTAATAAATTAGTTATATATATCTTTTATCTTATAAATTAAGGTTTTTTTTTAGTTTCCAAAACAATTTATTTATGTATAAGAACCAAAAATTATGAATAACAATATAAGAAACATCACAATAATTGCACACGTTGACCACGGCAAAACTACTCTAATTGATAATCTAATGAAACAAAGTGGTTCTTTTAGAGAAAATGAAGTTATTGATGAAAGACTAATGGACTCTGGAGAATTAGAAAAAGAAAGAGGCATAACAATTTTGGCTAAACCTGCCTCTATAAATTGGAATAACTCAAGAATTAATATCATCGATACTCCAGGTCACAGAGATTTTGCTGCAGAAGTTGAAAGAGTTTTAAGTATGGCAGATGGAGCTTTATTGTTAATAGACTCTGCCGAAGGTGTTATGCCTCAAACAAAATTTGTTTTATCAAAAGCACTAAAGCAAGGCCTTAAACCAATTGTTGTAATTAATAAACTTGATAAGTCTGATCAGAGAGCAAATGAAGTTCTAGATGAAACTTTTGATTTATTTGTGAGCTTAGATGCTAATGAAGAACAATTAGATTTCCCTGTTCTATATGCAAGTGGACGAGCTGGATGGGCAGATACAGAGGTGGATGGACCAAGACAAAATCTGAACCCTTTGTTAGATAAAATAATTGAACATGTTGAGCCTGCTGAATTAGATAAATCAAAACCATTCGCTATGCTATCAACACTTCTTTACGCAGATAGTTTTTTAGGAAGAAGTTTAGTAGGAAGAATTACTCAAGGCACAGCTAAAGCCAACCAAGCGATTAAAGCAATTAATTTAAAAGGTGAAAAAGTTGATGAAGGTAGACTTACTAAAATTTTTAGATATGAAGGAACAAAGAAAGTTCCTATAGATGTTGGCGAAGCGGGAGATATTGTGGTAATTGCAGGTCTAGAAAAAGCTAATGTTGCAGATACTATATGTGACCCAGAGGTTAATGAACCAATCACGGCAACACCAATAGATCCTCCAACAATGTCTATTACAATTACTGTTAATACATCTCCTTTAGCAGGTACAGAGGGTAAAAAGCTTACAAGCACTCAAATTAGAGACAGATTAATTCAAGAAGCACAAAATAATGTTGGAATTACATTTTTTGAAAATCAAGGAAATGACTCTTTTGTAGTAAGTGGTCGAGGAGAATTGATGTTAGAAATTTTACTTACTCAAATGAGAAGAGAAGGTTTTGAGATGACTGTAAGCCCTCCAAAAGTTTTATATAAAAAAGACGAAAATGGAAACAAACTTGAACCAATTGAGGAAATTACAATGGATCTTGATGAAGAACATTCATCAAAAATTATCGACTCTATGAATAGAAGAAAAGGTAAATTAATTGAATTAAAAGATACAGGTAAGAATAAAAAACGACTTATATTCCATGCACCAACAAGAGGCTTAATGGGATACACAAGTAGATTTTTAACTCTTACTAAAGGTAATGGTGTAATAAACAGAATTTTTCATTCTTATGGGCCATTTGAAGGAGATATGGAAGGTAGAAGAAATGGTGCATTAATTTCAATGGAACAAGGTAAAGCAGTTGCATTTGCAATATTTAATTTACAGGCAAGAGGTGAAATGTTTGTAACACATAACGATCCTGTATATCCGGGTATGATAGTTGGATTATCTCCCAAACCAGGTGATATGATTATTAATGTTATGAAAGGAAAAAAATTAACTAATATGAGAACTCAAGGAACAGATGAAAACGTTGTTTTAACTCCTGTTAGAAAAATGTCTATTGCTGAACAATTAAGTATGTTGAATACTGATGAAGCTTTAGAAATCACACCAGAGTCTTGTAGATTAAGGAAAGCTATATTAGATCCACACGAAAGAAAAAGAAGTGAAAAAGCTGGCGCAGCAGCTTAATCAAAAATTTTATCAACTAAATAAAGTCCCAAAGCAACACAAGGTCCTATACCGAAAGCAAATAGTAAAGTACCAACTCCAACGGTTCCACCTAGATACCATCCAATACTTACAACTGAAATTTCCAAAATTGCTCTAACAGCTGCTATAGGAAAGCTTGTAACTTTTTGTAAACCGATCATCAGCCCATCTCTTGGACCTGCTCCTAAATTAGAAACCAAATATATGCCTCCACCAATACCAACTGTAATTACTGATAAAGCTGCTAAAATCAATTGATTAACATAATTAGATGGAGTTGGAACAAATTTAATACAAAGATCTATCATTAATGCAATTATCAATGCATTAAAGATTGTTCCCATGCCAGGCTTTTGACCTAGAGGTATCCATAAAATTAAAACTGCAATACTTATTAATAAAGTAATTGTGCCAATGCTTAAGTTAACTTTAAGAGAAATACCTTGGGCTAAAACACTCCAAGGAGATGCACCTGTAAAAGAAACAATTAACAAGCCCTCCCCTAATCCAAATAACATTAGTCCAAAACATAAAAAAAAGAATGTTGAAAACTTTGGCTTAAGATTAAGTGGTTTATCTGATGTCCAACTAACCTTTGGTATTTTCTTAATTTTTAAAAACATTTTTTGATAAACTACTTCTATTATTAGAAAAGTCTATTATTGTAATTATTAAATGAAAAAAATTTTAGTCATAATTATTGTATTATTTTCCTCAAATGTTCTTGCTCATATGGATCACTATAAAAAGTACAATAAAATTGAAATGGATATTTTTAGAAATGGAGAATTAATAGGTTATAATCATTACTATTTCACAAGAAAAGGTGACGAAACAATAGTAACTAATCAAATAAATTTTTCTGTAAAACTTTTAGGAACTACTATTTTTAAGGTAGAGGGATATGGTGAAGAAAAATATATAAAAGACCAATTAATTTCTTATGTTTCTAAAACCTTACAAAATAAAAAAAAAAGATTTGTTAATTTAGTTTTTGATAAAGATAAAAATAGATTTAAAATAGAAGGTTCCTCTTATTCCGGAGAGGCATCTAGCGATAGCATTGTTGGAAATTGGTGGAGTCATAAAATTTTACAGACTAATAGTCAGATTAGTCCGATTTCAGGAAGTATAAAAAAACAAGTTGTTACTTTTGTAGGTAGAGAAAAAATTGAACAATACGGTAAAGTTTATAATGTTGATCGTTTTACACTCAAATCTAAAGATATGACTTTACCAAAAGATAAAAGATTAAATTTTAACATATGGTACGATCAAGAAAGTGCTCAAATTATAAGAGTATCTTATTCTAGAATGGGAAATTGGGAATATCGTTTAAAAAATTTTGATTAAATATTATTATTTGCCTGCGACTACCATGCCCTCAATCATCATGGTTGGAGAATTAGTTGCATATTTAAATTCAAGATCGTTTGCAAGGGTTATATTTTGAAACATATTTTCAAAATTTCCTGCGATTGTGATTTCATTTATAGGGTATTTGAATTCCCCATTTTCAATAAGAAAACCTGTGGCTCCAACAGAATAGTCACCTGTTACTATATTGCTTCCATGACCTATGGTTTCAGTAACGTAAAGACATCTTGAATTAGAATTTAAAAGATCTTTATAAGAGGTACTCCCATTATCAAAATAAAGATTGCTTGTCCCTCCACATCTTCCATTCGATTTAAGATTTAATTTTTTTCCATTATAAGTGTCCATTAAGTAATGCTTTAAAACACCTTTTTCCACCAGCTTTAAAGTATTGGTTTTTACTCCTTCTGAGTCAAAACTTCTTGAGCCAAGACCTTTGAGGATATCTGGTTTATCAAAAATATTTATTTCATCTGAAAATATTTTTTGATTGATTTTATCTTTCAAAAAAGAGGTGCCTCGTGAAATAGCAGAAGAAGATATTGCGCCAGCAAAAGTACTTAAAATTCCTTTTGCAATTCTTTTATCAAATATTATTGCAATTTTCTCACTGCCTATTTTTTTTGGGCTAAGTTTTCTTATAGTTTGTTCAGCAGCTAATTTTCCTAATTCTTCTGGGTCATTTATATCTTTAAAATGACATTTACTAATATATTCATAATCACGCTCCATACTTTTATCATCTTTAGCAACTGTTACACATGTTGCTGTAAATGATGAACTTTTATAACCTTTTGAAAAACCATCACTGTTAGCTAAAATAAAATTTGATTTATCTTCAGTAAAACTAGATTCTGTATTTACTATTTTTTTATTGCTTGAAGCTGATACTTCTAATCTGTTCAAATACTCAATCTTATTTTCATTTTTTATATGAGTATCGTCATATAAATTTAAGTCTTTTACTTCTTTAGCAAGTAAATCTTTATCTGGGAGTGAGTTAAATTCATCTTCAGGGGTATTTTTTGAAGTTTCAATACATTTATCAAGAAGAGTATCTAAATTTTCTTTTAATAAATTTGATGACGATATTGATGATTTTTTTTTACCAATATAAGTTGTTATGCTTATAGCAAGATTATCTGATCTATTTGACTCATCTAATTTTTTGTTCCTAAAATTTACCGACTCAGAAATTGAATTACTCACAATAACGCTTGAGTCTGTTGCCCCTAATTTTTTTGCTAGATCTAAACAATAGGACGCTTTTTCAGATAAATATCCTTGATCTTTGATCATTAAAGCTTTGTCCCGCCCACTGTCATTTTATTAATTAATATTGAAGGTTGAGCAACTCCAACAGGAACCCCTTGACCAGCTTTACCACATGTTCCAATGCCCGGATCTAACATCATGTCATTTCCAACCATTGATACTTCTTTTAATATAGATGGACCATCACCTATAAGTGTTGCACCTTTTATTGGTGATCCAATTTTACCATTAATAATTTCATACGCTTCAGTGCAATTGAATACAAATTTGCCTGAAGTAATATCAACTTGTCCACCACCAAAACTAACTGCAAAAATACCTTTATCAACTGATTTAATCATTTCCTCTTGAGTATGATTTCCATTTAGCATCATTGTGTTTCTCATTCTTGGAAGTACTATATGTCTATAATTTTCTCTTCTTCCACTTCCAGTTGATCTAGTTTTCATTAGTCGAGCATTTAATCTATCTTGCATGAAATTTTTCAATATTCCATTTTCGATTAAGACTGTATTCTCTGTAGGAGTTCCTTCATCATCTATTGTGAGACTGCCTCTTCTGTTATCAATAGTTCCATCATCAACGATAGTAACACCCTCGCTTGCAACCTTTTGGCCCATCAAGTTATGAAATGCAGAAGTTTTTTTTCTATTAAAATCTCCCTCTAAACCGTGACCAACTGCTTCATGAATTAAAATAGCTGGCCAACCAGGGCCTAACACAACTTTCATTTCGCCTGCTGGAGCCGGTTTACTCTCTAAATTAATTGAAGCTATTCTTAAAGCTTCATCACAAACATTTTTCCAATTGTCTTCTTTTAAGTATGAGTCATATGATTTTCTTCCACCTACACCATAGACCCCTGTTTCTTTTCTACCATTTTTTTCAAGCATTACTGTTACATTAAATCTAATTAAAGGACGAATATCAGTAAGTGCTTCACCACCAGATCTAATTATTTCTATAGACTTTTGTTCTCCAAGAAAATTTGCTGTTACTTGTTTTACATTATTATCTTTTGTTCGAAGATAATTGTTCACATTGTTTAAAATTTCTATTTTTTCATTAAGTGTTTTTTGATCTATTGGATTAATATTCTCGTAATATTTTTTGTTAGATTTCGGTATTTCATAATTATAAACTCCTTTTGCAGATTTTAGTGTTGATTTTAAATTTTCAGAGGACTGTTTAAGTGAATTTTTAGATATCTCATTGGAATGAGAATAAGCTACAATTTCGTCTGATATAGCTCTAAATCCAAAACCTAAGTCCGAGCTATAGCTAGAATTTTTAATTTTATTATCATCTAACAAGATTGATTCTGATTTAGAATTTTCTAAATATAGCTCACCATCATCACATTTCTGCAATGTATCTGAAATAATACTTTCAGCATCATTTCTTGATAAGTCTGATTTTTCAAAGAAATTACTCATGGTCATTAATACATAGTTTGTTTAATAGAATTTTCAACATGTGTATTTTACGCATATACATAACGTAATTATTTTGTAATTTATTACTTTAATGAAAGTTTATTTTAATAATTCGTGTAAAATATGTAAGGCTGAAATTGACTTATATAAAAAAGAAAAAATTCAAGATATAGATTGGATTGATATTACAGACAATACTTTAGCAACAAGAGAAACTTCTAAAAATAGTAAAGAGCTCCTTCGAAGACTTCATGTAAAAGATGGTGAAAAAGTTTTGGAAGGTGCAGAGGCCTTTCTATTAGTTTGGAAAAAAATACCTAAATATAAATTTCTATACAATTTCTTTAGATTACCAATAATCTTTAATATCTTCTCTTTCATTTATGAGGTAATCGCTTTTTTTCTTTATCTAAAAAATAAAAAGCAATTAAGAAATTAATTTGTAAAAAATAATAAAAATTTACTCAATAATGACATTGATGCTATAAACATTATAAGCACAATAGAATACATCAACAAAATAACTTTATTCTTTTTTCTCCTTAGTCTTACAAAATCTTTATCATCTAAATCTGAAATATCTCTTTCTCCAACAACTGGATAATCATAAGTAAATCTCCAAGTACTATCTCCAAGTCTAGTATCTAAATTATTATAATATGTAATCCAAGCGATTATGTATCTTAATAATAAATATAAAATGATTAAAAAAATTGTTCCAAAAAGCATGCTAGATAATACCTAATTGAAAATTATTTTTAATTAATATTTTTGTCTCTTTTTCTTGCAATTAGTTGTGTTAGTGAGTCAACCATTGTATCTGAAGCCTTAAATATATCTACACTTCTAAACTCATGAGAGATATTTTTTTCTGGATTGGTTTTATCCTCAATTATGATTCCTTCATCGGGTGAATTATTTTTTATATAGATAAGTAACAACCATTCCTCGTCTTCGGACTCATCCCATTTTATAAATACTTCCCCCGTTTCAA
The DNA here is from genome assembly GCA_003212295.1 of Pelagibacteraceae bacterium AG-447-E22. Lineage (GTDB taxonomy): Bacteria > Pseudomonadota > Alphaproteobacteria > Pelagibacterales > Pelagibacteraceae > Pelagibacter. The sequence continues at coordinate 43,372 of QCQC01000001.1, forward strand.
ATCTTCGATCTATACATCTGAAGATAGACATATTTCTAGTAATGTGTCTTTTATTAAGTTGGAAAACTAAACTACTTGCACTTCTGTAAAAACTCTCCAATGCAAATTCAACTTTTTGTCTTGCTAAAGTGTACTCTTTTTCTTTTAATAATAAAGTTTCTCGATCCTCGTCACCTTGTAACTTAACTCCAAGCGCTTCTACTCTCTCTTTAATTTTTTGATCTCTTATAATTCTGTATTTTTCTTTAAGTTTGTCGATTCTTTCTTGTAATTCAGAGTAATTTTCTCTTTTTTCCTGTAGTGAGATCTTTTCTAATTTTTCTAATTCTTTGACTTCTCTTATTCTAAATTTTTCTATCTGTTTATCTAATCTTAATTGTTTTAAAAATTGTTTCTGTTTTTCAGCTTGTTCAATTCTTAAAAGAGCTTGTTCTTTTCTCAGAAATAATTTTATATCTTTTGTTCTCTGTTTTTCTAATCTAGCCTCTTCCCTAAGTTCCTGTTCTTTAAGTTTTATTCTTAAATTCTCTTCTTCTTTTTTTTGTTTTTCAGAAGCCAATTTTATTTTTCTTTCATTTTCAATTTTTTCAATTTTCTGTCTTCTTTTTTCATCTTGTTTTAAAATTTGATAATTTGATATTGTTTCTGAAATTTTATCAAAAAAACCCAGAATATATTTTTCTAAACTAAAATTTATCTTAAAATTAATTTCTGGTTTAAGGGATAACTGCCATTTTACTAATTTTAAAGCTAAACTGTCTTTTTTTGCCTTATTAGTATTAATTTTATTTTGAATTATCTTAACTTTTTTAGATCTTCTTTTCTTAATTCTTTTTTTTGATTTTACTTGTGTTTTTTTTTTGATTTTTTTAGCCCTTTTAAACTTTTTATTTATTGGCTTCTTTTTATTAATTTTATTTTTTTTTTTATTTTTTTTTCGTTTTTTTTTCATTGTTGAGGAAAACAAATCCTATCAATAATTTATTGATAAATATAGTCTCTAGTCACAGGTGCTGATCTATAATTTTTTGTAAGTTGAAACTGATATACAACTTGATCACCCCACTTAAAGGCCATTTCACAACCAGCAAGATAAAATTCCCACATTCTAAAAAACTTTTCGTCAAACATATTCACAATTTTATCTTTGTTTTTTAAACAATTTTCTTTCCAATGTCTTAATGTATGGGAGTAGTGAAGCCTTAAAACCTCTATGTCAGTAACAATTAAACCAGCATTTTCAATTGGTGTGGTCACCTCGCTCAGGCTAGGTGTATATCCTCCAGGAAAAATATATTTTGTAATCCATGGATGTGGGTCTCTGGGAGGATTAACAGATCCTATTGTGTGTATTAATGAGATTCCATCATCTTTCAACAAATTTTCAACCTGCTTAAAGAATTTTTTATAAAATTTTCTACCGACATGTTCAAACATTCCAACACTTACTATTCTGTCAAATTTTTCTTTTAACTCTCTATAATCCATTAACCTGAACTTTACCTGATTTTGTAAATTCATTTCCTTTGCTTTTTGATTGCAGTAGTTTAACTGGTTTTCCGACAAAGTAATTCCAGTTACTTCACATCCTGCACTTTTGGCAATATCAATTGCTAATGAACCCCATCCACATCCTATATCTAAAACTTTTTGATTTGGTTTGATATTTAATTTTTTTATAATATGTTGAATCTTATTATTTTGAGCATTCTCAAGACTATCACTTTCATTCTTAAAGTAAGCACACGAATACTGTCTCTTTGGATCTAAGAATAAATCATATAAATCATCTTTAATATCATAATGATGGGATACATTCATTTTAGATTTTTTTATAAAATTAAAATTAGTTAAATACCTATAAGACCCTCTTAATCTATTTATTAGATAACTAAAAAAGTTTAATTCACCTCTGCCAATATTCATTAAAGCTAAATCTAAAAAATCAGTCAAAGACCCATTTTCAATTATTATCTCTCCATCTGTATAAGCTTCACCAAAATAGAGATCAGGATGAAATAATAATTTATAATGTAAATTTTTATTTAAAATTTTTAATTTTATAGGTTTTTCATTAGGCTCACCAATTATGTACTCTTTTGAATTTGCATCCACTAGAATAAAACCACCTTTTTTAAAAGTTTTATTTAAAAATCTTGCTAGTTGCATATTAAGCTGCCAATTTTGATTTTATTTGGAAATCAAGTTTTTTTAAATTTTCCATTAAATTATTTTCACTTTCACGATCTAAAAGACCTAAAGGCGGTAATAAATTCTCATAAATTTTATCTTCTTTAGATTTAAAAGTATGAAGAGCTGAAATTAAATTATATTTTTCAAAAGTATTTCTCACATCAATTAATTTTTGATTATAAATTTGCTCTTTTCCTAAAAAAAAATCATCATAAACTCTTCGAGCAAGTTGAGCAGTGACATTGCATGTCGCAGTTATGATACCTGCACATCCAAGTTCTAGTCCTTTTAATAATTTTGACTCTGAACCTGGCATTAGAGAAAAATTTTCTAATTTTAATTTTTCAAATAAATTATATGAACTATCTTTAACTCCTACTATTTGTTTTGGAAATCTTTTTACAAGTTCTTCTACACATTCTAGACTAAATTTGTAGCCGCACAGTTTCTCAAAGTTGTAGAGAATTATTTGACATTCAGGAATAGCATCAACAACTTTAGAATAAAAGTTTAATACATCTTTGTCTTCATATTTGTAATAAGCTGGGGGCATAATTAAAAAATTTTTAAAACTTAATGATGTTGCTATCTTCATAAAATTGATAGTTTCATTTAATGAATTTAAACCTGTTCCGATCAAATATTTGTCTTTATACTTACTTTCAGATAAATTATTTAATAACTTTATTTTCTCTGAAATAGCTATTAGTTGTGCCTGTCCTGTGCTTCCAAAAATTGCGCTTCCGTGACAACCTTGGTCAATTAGTTTCTCAGCATGATCAATGGTTTTTTCAATATTTAAGCTCAAATCAGAATTTAAAACTGACATTGAAGCTGCAAAAATTCCACTTATTTTTGTCATAATAAAAATTTATATAAAAAATATACTCAGTAAAGTTTATAAATACCATATGAAAATTTTAGCAATTCAAAATAGAATGGGAATCGGTGATACTGTTATTTTTTTACCTTTTATAAAGGCTTTATATAAAAAATTTAATTCACCTATAAGTTTATTAGTAAAAGAAAGCTCGAAAGCAGATCAATATCTATTCCAAACCAATTACATTGATAAAATTTTTATTTTAGAAAGAGACGGTAACAATAACAGTAGACATAGTGGTTTATTCGGAAGTTTTAATTTAATTAATGATTTAAAAAAAAATAATTTTGAAAAAATTTTTATTTTTAATTCTTCTTTAAGATTTAATTTAATCGCTCGATTTTCAAATATTCCAGAAATTTATCAGTATCCTTTATTTAATAAAAATAAACAACACATCACAGACACTCCAAAAAAGTTCTTAAAAGATAAATTAGACATAAATGTTAATGAAGATCCCGATATCCAAATCAATGATGATTTAATATCGGAAGCAATAAAAAAATTTCAAATTAATAAAAATGAATTAAATATACTAATGGGCATAGGTGGCTCTGGACCCACAAAAAGAATACCATCAAGAGTATTTTTGGAAGTTATTGATAAAATTCTTAAAATAAAGAAATGTAAGTTTTTTCTCGCTACTGGTAAAAATAAGCAAGAACAGGTTATATTAAATGAAATATTAGATACTAAGTTCAGAAATTTTTGTGTACCTTTAGATAAATTTTCAATCAGAGAGACTTTACCAATTATAAAGAATTGTAATTTATCTATTTGTAACGACTCAAGCTTTAGTCATTTATCTGCAGCCTTGGGTGTTAAAACAATTACTTTAATGGCAGACACTCCATTAATATATGGAAATTATAGTTCAAATATGTTTCCAATTCTTCCTGATGGTGAAAAAACAGTTGGTCATAATACTTTAGGCAAAGAAAAGATTAACTCAGAAAAAATTTTTAATAAGTTGGTTGAAATAACTAATTAAGAAATATCATTTAATACTATATCCTTAGCTTCATTTACTATCGAAGAAAGTCTAGAAGTTTCAGGAGATATGTCAGGATGAATTTTTTTTTGAATTTTAATATAAGCTTTGTTAACATCTTCTTTAGTAACTTTTTTATTCATGTCTAAATTCAAAATTTTATAAGCTTCCGAGATGGATATAGACGATTGGTTGTTTGAGTTTGCTTGATTAAAAGAAAATCTTCCTGATCTTCTCAATGTTTGAATTAATCTAAAAAGTGAAATTAATTGAAAAATAGATAAGCCTTTTAATTTCAACAAGGCAAGACTTGCAAGTGTAAGAGGTAAAGTTAACAAAAATCTACCAGCAACAGCAAACAAAATTGCTAAAGCAATCAAGCCAATTATTAAGAGAAATCTCAGAGTTTTTGATATCTTTTTTGATGAAATATTACTAATAAATTTTAATAGAAAATAGAAAATAGTTAATATTACTACTGTATAAATAATTATATTCATATATTTGTACCTAAATGAAAATACCACAACTTAAAAAAAAACCAGAGTTAAAATCTTGTCACAATGTAACATGGGAAGATAATTATAGCTGGGTACATCAGAAAAATATTCTTGAAGTTTTAAGAGATAGCTCAAAATTACTTCCCGAGGTAAGAGAATATCTTGAGCAAGAAAATAATTATACAGAGTATAACTTAAAAGATACTAAAAAGTTTCAAAAACAAATATTTGACGAAATTAAAGGTAGGATAAAATTAGATGATGAGTCGTTGAAGTTTAAAGATTATCGTTATGAATATTGGACTAAAACAACAACTGAAGGAAACTATTCTATCAAGCTTCGGAAAAAAATTGATTCTAATGAAATTGAAGAAATTTGGAACGGAGATAAAGAAAAAGAAAAATTACAAACTGAATATTTTGGTGTTGGTGATTTAGAGGTAAGCTACAACGACAAATATTTAGCTTATTCATTAGATTTAAAAGGATCTGAATATTTTACAATATATCTAAGAGAGATCTCATCTGGAAAATTAATTACAGAAAAAATTAAAGATACTAGTGGAAGTATTACATTTAGTTTAGACGATAATTACATTTTCTATTCAAAACTTGATGAATTTCATAGACCTAGAAAAATTTACAGGCATAAAATAGGATCATCTCTTGAGGAGGATGAGCTAATTTTTGAAGAAAAAAGTGATGCCTTTACAGTGGGGATTAGCCTTAGCTCAGACGAAAAATACTTTTTTATAACCACATCAGATCATAATACGTCAGAACAATATTTCTTTGAGGTAAATGAAAAAACACCAAAGCCAAAATTAATTAAAAAAAGAAAAAAAGGGATAATTTATTCTGTAAATTCGTGGGATAATCATTTTTATTGCCATACCAATGAGGATGCAGAAGATTTCAAAATTGAAAAATGTGACGATCTAATTAATCAAAATTGGGAAATTTATATTCATCCTAAAAATGAAGTTCTTATAGGTGGATTAATATTTTTAAACAATTGGATCATCAGAGGGGAAAAATCAAATGCTTTAGGGAAATTGTTTATAAAAAATAATCAAACTGGGATTGAGGAAGAACTTAAGTTTACTGATGAAAAAGTTATTGTACCCGGTATTTCTTTAATACAAAGGGATAAAAATACTGATTTAGTTTATTTATCATATTCATCACCAAAAACACCTAGTAAAACTTACTTGTACAATTTAAATACAAAAGAAAAAAAACTAGTTAAAGAACAAGAAATTCCATCTGGTCATAATCCTGATGACTATATAGTAGAAAGATTAGAATGCCCATCTCATGACGGAAGATTGGTTCCAATAACAATTACTAGACATAAAAAAACTAAAATAGATGGATCAGCTAATCTACTTTTGTATGGTTATGGATCTTATGGAAGTTCAATGACACCAGATTTTTCTTCAACTAAATTCAGTTTAATTGATAGAGGTATTATTTGGGTAACAGCACATATCAGAGGTGGAATGGAAAGAGGTATGAAATGGTGGAAAGAAGGAAAACTTCTCAATAAAAAAAATACTTTTGAAGATTACATCTACTCAGCAAAATATTTAGTCGAAAAAAATTATACTTCTAAAGGAAAAATAATTGGCATGGGAGGATCTGCAGGTGGTTTATTAATGGGAGCTGTTGTAAACCAAGCACCACAATTATTTTTAGGAATTATAATGGCAGTCCCTTTCGTAGATTCTCTGACAACAAATCTTGATCATTCTTTACCTCTAACAGTCGGTGAATTTGATGAATTTGGAAATGCAAAAGATAATAAGGATCATTTTAATTATATATTTTCTTACGCTCCATATAATAATATTAAAAAAATGGATTATCCTAATATATTAATCACAACTAGTTTGAGTGATAATAGAGTCTTGTTTGATGAACCATTAAAATATACCGCCAAGCTAAGAGATTTGAAAACTGATAATAATTTACTTCTTTTGAAAACTGAAATGAATGCTGGTCATGGCGGTAAGTCTGGACGAGATGGTGCTATTGAAGAAATTGCTCTTGATTATGCATTTATCTTAAAAATCACAAAAAAAATTTAATTTTTTATTCTTGAAAAAAAAATAATAATTCCCACATATAATCAGTAGGTCGCCTGATGGGGCTTACAAAAACAAACTTGCTTAAAAAGGAGGATATATATGACAAGTAAGGATCTATCTATATTTAATACACTAAGACCTTTTTCTATTGGTTTTGACGACATGTTTGACCAATTTGAAAACATGTTAGGTAATGGTGGATTAACTATGCAGTCAAATTACCCACCATACAACATTAGAAAAACAGGTAAGGACAACTACGCTATCGAGGTTGCTTTAGCTGGGTTTAATAAAGATGATGTTGAAGTGGAGTTTGAGGATAATTTATTAACAGTTAGAACAAAACAAGTTAATAAATCTGATAGTAAAAATGAAGATGGTGAAGTAATTCATCGAGGTATTTCTCAAAGACAATTTGCTAGATCATTTACAATTGCAGATGATGTGAAGGTAAATGGTGCTGAGTTAAAAGATGGTCTTTTAACAATAGCTTGTGAAAGAATTTTACCAGATCATAAGAAAAAAAGACTTATAGACATTAAATAAGTAAAACCTTGCTTGCGGAGATTTACTCTCCGCAAGAAGTTTAAAAACACCCATTAGACACAAATCCCACTACTATAGAGTTGGTATCTATTTCAAATTTTCTTTCACATGGAATTCCATATTTTTTACTCTGATAAACAAAGATAGTATTTCCTACTTCATTCTTAAAGTCTTTATCGGGCTTACCTAAATCAATTTTTAAATCATTCGAGTTTTTACCGATATATTCGCTCAATTTTTGATTTTCTTTTTTAATTATATCTTCTGTTTTTTCTTTAATTGATTGACAGCCTGTAACTGAAATCACTAAAAAAAAAATAATAAGTAAATATCTAAATTTTTTCATAATTTTATAATAACTATGAAATTATGGCATAAATATAAACCTCTGGGTTGAAATTTGTGAATAAAGGTTAGTTTTAAAGGGTAATTTAAAAAAGAATCAAATAATTAAAAATGTTAAGGAGGATTAATGTTAGAAAATTATTTTAATTATAAAAAACATAAAACTGATTTCAAAACTGAAGTAATAGCAGGAACAACAACTTTTCTGACTATGGCTTACATAATGTTTTTAAACCCGTTTATATTATCAGGTGAATTTGCTGGACCTGATAAAGGTTTCTTTGATTTCGGTGCAGTATATACAGCAACAATTTTAGCAACAGCTTTAGCATGTTTCATAATGGCATTTTATGGAAAGACCTGGCCTATAGGGCTTGCTCCAGGCATGGGAATAAATGCATTTGTAGCGTTTGGTGTATGTGCAGGAATGGGTTATACGCCTCAAGAGGCTTTGGGAGCTGTATTGGTTGCTGGGGTGTTGTTTTTAATAATATCTTTAACACCAATAAGAGCATGGTTGATTAACTCAATTCCAAAAAGTTTAAAACTAGGTATTGGGGCTGGAATAGGTTTATTCTTAGCTATTATTGGACTTCAAATAATGGAAGTTGTTGTTGATAATCCAGTTACATTAGTACAATTAGGCGATTTGAGTGATCCTTTAGTTTTACTAGGGTGTGCAACATTCATTGCAATAATCGTTTTAGAAAAGATGAATGTAAAAGGTAATATCATTATAGGTATTCTTGTATTTAGTATAATCGCATGGGTTGCTGGCCTTGCTAAATTCAATGGTATTGCAAGCTCTCCACCTTCAATGACTTATCTTTTTGAATTTGACTTATCAGCTGCAATGACGGCAGGAATGTCTACGGTAATTTTTACTTTATTATTTATCGATTTTTTCGATACTGCAGGAACTTTAACTTCGGTTGCCAATGTAGCTGGTAAAGTAGGAAAAGATGGAAAAGTCGCAGACATTAATAAAGCAATGTTATCTGACAGTGTAAGTACTGTAGCAGGTGCAATGATGGGGACTACGACTGTTACTAGTTATGTTGAGTCAGGTGCTGGTGTTAAAGCTGGTGGCAAAACTGGAATGACATCATTAGTAATTGGAGTATTATTTTTAGCGTGTATATTTTTTGCACCTCTAGCAACAAGCTTACCGAAACAAATCGATGGTGCAGCTTTATTGTTTGTGTCAGTGCTTTTTATTAGAAATATTACTGATATAGAATGGAATGATATTTCTGAGTCTGCTCCAGCAATACTTGCTATGATATCCATGCCTTTAACTTATAGTATTAGTAATGGTATTGCACTTGCATTTGTTTCTTATGCTTTAATCAAAATATTTACTGGAAAGTTTTCAAGCACTTCACCAGCAATATGGGTAGTTGCAATATTAAGTGTTATAAGTTTTGCAGTTGCTTAAAAAGTTAGTTTAATAGGGCTAGTTAAAACTAGCCCTATTAATTTCTTCTAATAATTTCTTCAATAGATAATTCTTCATAATGCTCGGTTGGCTGCACAATCCAAGGATCAGAGTCTAATCTTATTGGACAAAAATCTGGTTCAAAAGTAGACGATTTTTTTTTCCATAAGCAAGCTGTTTTTACTTCTTTAATAAATTCTTTAGTAGGTCCATAATTCTTTAACCATTCAATACTTTTGTTTAAAGTTAGACCGGTATCTGAGAGATCATCAATTAATAATACTTTGCTAAAATCTTTATTATTCGCTAATGAGCTTATCTCTCTGGCGAACATGAGTTGTCCTTGTTGATCTTCAAGACCTTTCCCCGAGTAACTTTGTATTACAATATAAGCAATAGGTAACTTTAAAATTCTTGAAAGAATATCTATAATAGGTGCCGCACCTCTCATAATTCCAATAAGCACAGTTGGTTTATAATTATTATGAATTTGTATTGCTAGTTTTTCAACAATTTTGGTATACTCTTGAAAGCTTATGATTAATTTCTCTGCCATGAATTTTTTTATCATATAAAAAAAAATAAAAAAGATTAAAAAGTAAAAATGAAAATATTTGATTGTTTTATGTATTTTGATGAAGAAACTGTTTGTGATATTAGACTTAATTATCTAAACAAATATGTTGATTATTTTGTAATTGTAGAGAGCACCTTTACGCATAAAGGTGAGAAAAGAAAGCTTAAATTTAACCATGAAAAATTCAGTAGATTTAAAGATAAAATTATATACCTAATTTATGATACAGAGCCAAAAGATATTAGACCTGTTAAAGAAAACGATACTCGAACAATAAAACTTGAAAAAGATATAATTAATGCGGGACATCGTGAAAATGGTCAACGAAATTTTATTGAGCATGGATTAAGAAATGCAGATGAAAATGATATGATTATTTTATCTGATGTAGATGAGATACCAAACCTCGAAAACACAAATTTTCAAGAGATAAATAATAAGATAATTCTATTTAAACAAGATATGTTTTATTATAAATTTAATCTTACACTTCCAAATTTTACTTGGGTTGGAACAAAGTGTTGTAGAAAAAAAAACTTAAAAAATCCTCAATGGTTGAGAAATATCAAGGATAGAAATTATCCTTTTTATAGAATAGATACTTTATTCTCAGAATTAAAATATACAAACATGAAATTTATTGAAAATGGAGGGTGGCATTTTTCAAATATAAAAACTCCAAGAGAAATCCGTTATAAATTAACTTCTTACCTTCATCACGGTGAATTTGACCAAAACCCTCTATCAATTGATGAAATTCAAAATATTATTGAAAATAAAAAAGCAATTTATAATTTAAATGTTGATCAAAGATCAAATAAAATTGGTTTTGGTGGAAATCAGCTTGTTCAATATCCAATTAATAAACTACCTAAATATATACAAGATAATATTAATAATTATAAGGATTGGATTGATTAATTATGAAAGCTTATTGGATTTGTTTATATGAAAAAATTATAAATCCAGAAAAATTAAAGGAATATGCAACTAAAGCTAAACCAGCTGTAGAAAAGTATTCTGGAAGATTTTTAGCTAGAGGTGGAAGAAATAGAACAAATGATGGTATAAACTCCCCAAGAGTAGTTATTGTTCAATTTCCAAATTACAATGCTGCTATTGAGTGTTATGACTCTGACGAGTATCAAAAAGCGCACAATATACTAAAAGATCACGTTGTAAGGCATCATCAAATAGTTGAGGGTATTTAATATTGAATGGGTTCTGGATCAATACTTCTCCATAAATACCATGTTGCAACTGAACAATATGGAGAAAAATTTTTTTTAAGAGAGTTAATAAATCTTTCAGGTGGCAAATATTTTTTTTTATAATTTTTAGATATAGCTCTCAAAAGACCTATATCTTGCACAGGCCAAATGTTAGGCCTGTTATATGTGAAAAGTAATATCATTTCCGCAGACCATCTTCCAATTTGTCTCAAATTAGATAAATATTGTATCGCCTCTTCATCGTCCATTTTATTTATTAATTTTGGTTTAAAAGATTTACATAGTATTTGTTTAGATAAGCTTTGAATTCCTAAAACTTTCTGACGACTGAGACCACATTTTTTTAGTTCGGAGAAAGTTAGTTTTGAAACTATTTTTGGATTAATTTTGCCATTACATTTTTTTTTAAATTTTAAAAAAACAGAATTCGCAGCCACAACACTTATCTGTTGTCCAATTATACTTTTACACAATGAAAAAAAAATATCTTTTCTTGAAGTTAAAATAGTTTCTGATGGACCCTCATAATTTTTAATCAATTTAGACATTATCTTGTCTTTCTTGGATAGATATTTTTTTGCTTTACCCCAATATTTAGGACGTTTAGTCATTTAATGTTTTTGAGGTAATAATTTTTTTCTTATAAATTTCTCTTCTAAAAATTATCAAAGTAGAGATAATTACTAAAAATGCACCAATTAATGTTTTAATTGTTGGAATCTCATCCCAAATAAAATAACCAAAAATTATTGCAAAAACTAACGCAAGATATTTCAGCGGGGTTACAAGAGAAACTTCTGAGTATTTGTACGATTGACTTAACCATAAATTTGCAACTCCACCAAAAATACCAATCAATGATAATAAGACTAGATGATTAAAATTGGGCATTACCCAACCTTTGGGAATAGTAAAAAAGCTTAAAATTGTTATAGATAAAGAAAAATAAAAAGAGATCAACCAAACTGGTTCTGTTGTGGAGAGCTGCCTGATTGTAATTGCCACATAAGATAAGCCCAAACAAAAAATTATAGGAAAAATATAATAAATATTTAGCTCGCTTATACCTGGTTCTGTTATAATTAAGATTCCAATAAAACCAACTACAACAGCTAACCATCTGAAAATTCCAACTTTTTCATTAAGTAAAAATATAGAAAAAATAGTTGTAAAAATTGGTGCCGCAAAAGATATGCTTACAACAGTTGCAAGAGGTAATTTGCGTAAAGCAATAAAAATCGCAATTAATGCAATCAATCCAGATGCACATCTTAAAAAGTGTAAGCCCGGTCTTTTTGTTTGATAAAAATTATGTAATCGTTCTTTTGGGATAATGAAAAAATAAAAAATAATACCAAAAAAACCTCTAAAAAATAGTACCTGTCCTAATGGATAATCTATTGACCATTTTACAATAACATCCATCAATGAAAACGCGCAGATGGACATAAACATGTACAAAAAACCTAATTGATTTTTACTAAGCATATGAATAATTTGTAGATTAATTTAAATCATAATCAATGGAAATAGCAGTTTTAGCACTTGGATGTTTTTGGGGACCAGAAATTAAATTTAGTAAAATTAATGGAATTATTAAAACAGAAGTTGGTTATTGTGGAGGTAATAGCTCTACTACAACTTATAAAGAAGTTTGTGCAGGTGATACAAATCATGCTGAAGTTGTAAAACTTGATTTTGATGAAAAAATTATAACATATGAAAAAATTTTAAAGACTTTCTTTCAAATTCATGATCCAACTACATTAAACTCCCAGGGACCAGATTTTGGAACTCAATATAGGAGTGAAATATTTTATATTAACGATAACCAAAAAAAAATAGCTGAAAAAGTTTTAAAAGATACTAACGAAAGATTATCAGGTAGGGTTGTTACTAAAATTTCGTTATTGAAGAATTATTGTCCAGCTGAAGAATATCATCAAAAATATTTAGAAAAAAGATAAGATGTCATTAGTAGAAACTGATTGGTTAGAAAGAAATATTAATTCTGTAAAAATTATAGACTGTTCATGGCATATGCCACAAACAAAAAGAAATGGTTTAGAGGAATATAAAAGTCAACATATTTCTAATTCAATTTTTTTTGACTTAGATGCCAATTCTAAAAAAAATATTAATTTACCACACATGTTGGTTGATCAAAATGATTGGGAAAGAATTGTATCTAATATGGGAATAAATAATGAGGATAAAATAGTCATCTATGATAATTCAGATGTGATTAGTTCATGTCGATGTTGGTTTAATTTTATTTATTTTGGTCATAATCCTAAATTAGTTCATGTCTTAAATGGTGGACTTAAAAAATGGATAAAAGAAAATAAAAAAGTTACCAATGAAGTATCAAATATTAAAACCTCTAAATATAAAAGTTTTAAAAAAAAAGAACTTGTTAAAAATAAAGAACAAATTGATCTAAATATTGATGAACAACATTTCAAAGTAATAGATGCAAGGAACAAAGAGAGATTTGAAGGGAAAGTTCCAGAGCCTAGAAAAGGTTTAAGAAGTGGCAGTATAAAAAACTCTTTTTGTTTACCTTTCAATCTTTGTTTAAGTGAAGATAAAACATTTAAGAGTAAAAAGGATCTTGAACTTGTTTTTCAAACTTGTTTAAAAAATATAAATGAAAAAAATATAGTTTTTTCATGTGGTTCTGGAGTTACCGCGTGTGTTTTGGCACTAGCTTATTCTTTAATAAATGATAAATATCATCCTTGTATTTATGACGGCTCTTGGGCTGAATACGGTTTAATTTAAATAAAATATGAAAAGATCTACAAAAACTATTTCAATAATATTGGTGTTTTTTCTAATCATAGCAATTGTTATTATTGGAAGAACAATGGTTGGAAATCATTTTAAAAAAAAATTTAGTAAAATACCCCCACCAGGAATTATAATTACAGAAGTCGTTAAAAAAGAATTTTCAGAAAAAATTGATACTTTTGGTACTGCAATCTCAAAAAAATCAGAAACATTTAAAATTAAAAAAGATGATCTCATCGAAGATTTAAAATTGAAAAATTTTGTTAAAAAAGGAGAAATTTTAATAAAATTAAAGAGTGGTAATATTATAGCTCCATTTAGTGGGGTTCTTGGATACACGGGACTTACAGAAGATATATTGGTATCTAAGAATATATTTATAATTACACTAGATGATAACTCAACTATTTACTCAGATATAAAAATTCCTGAAAATTACTCTGCATCAATAAAAAAAGGTCTGCCAGTTGAAGTAAGATTATCTAGTTTTAAAGATAAAGTTTTTTTTGGAAAAATAGATTTTATTTCTAGTAGAATAAATGCAGATACAAGAAGTTTACTATCTCGTATAAAAGTTAAAAATACAGAATTAGAATTAATTTCGGGATCTTTGTTAGAAGTAAGCGTAAAATTCAATCTAAGAAATTCATTAAGTGTACCTGATACAAGTGTAATGGTAGAGGGAGATAAATCATTTGTTTATAAGGTTGATAACGAGAATATTGCTAATAAAACTGAGGTTAAGACTGGTATTAGAAGTAATAAACAGATTGAGATAATCTCCGGTCTTAATGAGGGGGATATTATCGTAGCTGAAGGTTTAAAAAAAGTACGACCTCAAGGAAAGATAAAACCAATAAATAGATGATCATTACCGAATTAAGCATAAAAAGACCAGCTGTATCTTGGGTTATGTCTCTTATACTTATTATTTTTGGTTTATTTGTATTTTGGAAATTGCCAGTGAGGGAACTACCAAATGGTATTCAACCACCTGTTGTTCAAATTCAAATAAATTATAAATCAGCCTCTGCATCAATAGTAGATCAAGAAGTAACCCAAGTTGTTGAAGATGTAATTGGTGGTGCTGAGGGAATAAAAAATATAGACTCTAAGTCTGAAAATGGAAGAAGCACAATAAATGTTGAATTCGAAACTAGCATTGATTTAGATAATGCAGCTAACGACATAAGAGAAAGAGTTGCAAGAGTTGTAGATAATTTACCTTCTGAGTCTGATCCTCCTCAAATACTAAAAAGAGCAGCAGGATTTACCACTACTATGTGGCTATCTTTATCATCATCTACTTGGAGTGACCTCGAGCTAGGAGATTATGCAGAGAGATATTTAGTTGATCAGTTTTCGAGTATCAAAAACGTTGGAAGAATATTAGTTGGTGGATTGAGAGAATTGAGTATCAGAGTTTGGGTTGATCCAATTAAACTCGCTGCCAATGATCTTACTATAAAAGAAGTTGAATTAGCTATGCGAGGAGAAAATATAAGTCTCCCAGCAGGAACTCTTGAGGCAAATAATATTGATCTTACACTTAATTTAGATAAATCATATAATGATATAAATTCTATTAAACAACTTCCAATTAAAAAAACTGGTAATAAAGTTACTTTATTATCTGATATTGCTAATATTGAATTTGGTCCTGTTTCTGAAAAAACACTATTTAAATCTCAAACTAAAGATCAAGTAAACTTGAAAACAGTCGGTATTGGGATTTATGCAAGAAGTGGAGCATCAACAGTTGAACTTTCCCATGATATTAAAAAGAAAATTATTGAAGTTAAAAAAACACTACCAGATGGATTAGATTTAAGAATTTCTTTTAATAGGGCAAATTATGTAGAAGCTGCTATTGAAGAAGTTTATAAAACTCTAATTATAGCATTTATTTTAGTTGTATTAATAATCTATTTATTCCTAGGAAATCTTAAAGCTGTAATTGTGCCAGCTATTGCTTTACCAGTAAGTTTAATTGCATCCTTTTTAGGTCTTTATATTTTTGGACTATCAATAAATATTTTTGTGCTATTAAGTTTCATTTTAGCTATTGGAATTATTACTGATGACTCAGTAATAATGACTGATGCAATATATAGAAGAATAGAAAATGGTGAATCCCCACTTGTTGCTGCATATAAAGGTTCTAAACAAATCTCATTTGCAATTATAGCGACTACACTAATTTTAGTAGCAGTTTTTTTACCATTAATTTTTATCGAAGGTATCTCTGGAACATTATTTAGAGAAACAGCAATAGCATTATCATTTTCAATTGTTGTATCTTCTTTTGTGGCATTAACTTTATCCCCTATGCTTGCAAGTAAATTTTTAACTAAAAAAATATCTAAAAAAGTTTTGATTAAAAAATTTGAAAATATTTTTTTAGATTTTGCTACTTTTTATAAAGAAACTTTGGAAATTATTGTTTACAAAACTAAAACTATAAGTTTTTTTATCATTTTAATTGTTATTTCGTCAGTAACATTGTTTAGTTTCTCAAAAAAGGAACTTCTGCCTCAAGAAGATCGTGGTGCATATTTAATAATTGGATTTACTGATGAAGGAAGTTCATTTGAATATACTCAGGAACAAGCTCAAAAAGTTGAATCGAGATTAATACCACTCTTACAAGCTGAGGATAGCCCATATTCTAGATTTATAATGAGAGTCCCAGGTTTTGGAAGCTCTGCAAATTCATATAATAGTTTTATTATTATTGCGTTGTTGGATGATTGGAAAAATAGGAAAAAAGGGCAACAGGTAGTTTTAAGAGAGGCAATAAGTAAAATTGTTACCTTGCCTCAGGCAGTAGCTTTTCCAATATCCCCTCAATCAATAAGAGTCTCAAATTATAATAAACCAGTTCAAATGGTTATTTATGGAAATACTTATGAAGAGCTTGAAGAAATTCAATCAAAAGTAATTAGAAAACTTAGATCAAATAAAAGTCTTTCAAGGATAGAGTCAGATTATAATCGAAATAAACCAGAGGTAAAATTATTAATCAATAAAATGAAATCTAAAGATTTAGGTGTTTCCACAAAATCAATAGGTGAAACTCTAGAAACTCTTTATGGAGGAAAAAAAATTACAACATTCAACAAATTAGGAAAAGAATATCCAATTATCGTTCAACAGTATTTGTCTGATAGAAGGAATAAAGAAGGAATATCAAAAATATTTGTACGATCTGAAACTAATGGAAAACTTATTTCTTTAGCAAATCTAGTTAGTTTTAAAGAAGAAGGAGCTGCAAAAGAACTTTCTAGATATAACCGTCAAAGAGCAGTAACTATTTCTGCTAATATAAGTGAAAATTATACTCTAACTGAAGCAATTGATTTTTTTGAAGATGTTATGAAAAATTTGGCACCTGAAAACCAAATTACCTGGAAAGGTAAGTCTGAAGAGATAAAAGAGACTAGCAATGAATTATTTATAATTTTTGCCTTAGCATTGCTCACTGCATATTTGGTAATGGCAGCAACATTTAACTCTTTTATTCACCCATTTATAATTATTTTAACAGTGCCATTGGCAATTTTTGGTGGATTGGTATTTATTTTATTTCTCAATAGCTCTGTAAATATTTTTTCTCAAATTGCACTTATTATACTGATAGGTATTTCAACAAAAAACAGTATTTTAATTGTAGATTATGCAAATCAAATTAGAACTACTGGAAAAAATATAGAATCCGCTGTCAAAGAAGCCTGCGCTGTAAGGTTTAGACCAATTATAATGACATCATTAAGTACAATGATCGCGATGTTACCACTGGTAATAGGAAATATTGGTCCTGGTGCTGGTGAAGGTTCCAGACTCGCTGTAGGATCAACTATTTTAGGAGGAATGATTATTTCAACTTTCTTTACTTTATATGTGACTCCATCAATGTATTTAGCTTTAGCTAAAAATACAAAAAGAATTGATGCTATAGATTTAGAGCTTAAAAAAGAATTATTTAAAAAATAATATATTTATTTTTATTCAGAGAGTTTTTACATTTAGATAGTTGTTTTTTGTAAATATGAGATTGTTTTTCAACTTTTTTTGCTAAGTTTATTACTTTTTTATTTTTCCTATAATATTTAAAATTTCCCCAACCCTCATGATAAGCAAGGTATTGTTTAAAAGCATCCTTTTTTGAAATTTTTAAAATAGACTCTGTTTTATTTGTATACCATCCAATAAAATCAACACTATCTTTAAATCTTGCCCTGGTAGCTAATGTGTTGCCTGTTTCCTTTTTATATTGCTCCCATGTTCCTTTTACTGCTTGTGAATAACCAAATGAACTTGATGGTCTCTTAAAAGGTATTACCTTAAATAATTTTTGTCTTGGTGGTTTGGCCAACCAATCAAAGTCGGACTCCATTTTAATTATTGCTAATTGAACATAAATTGGTGTGCCCCACTTTTTTTCAACATTTTTAGTATGTTTATACCAAAGATATCTCTCATTAAATATCAAACAGCTATTGGCTGTATTGGAGGGTATTGAGGAACATCCAATTAATAAAAAAAAAAATAAAATTATTAATTTATTTTTTAAAAAACCCATATTTATTTATCAGATTCTGAATCAAAATTACAATAATCACACCCAATAAATTTCCAAATAAATCACGCCACTGAAAACTTCTATCGGGTATTATTAAATGAAATAATTCAAGAATAATAGATAGTACAATCAAATAAATCTTAACAATCTTGATTTGACTAGACTTGTCATAACTAAAAAAACCGATGACTGATAAAAAAATAAATGCATAAAAATGATTTGATGATATGACAAAATCTGGGGTTATTTGAGGTTGTATTTTTTTGTCATTATAGAGAAACCAGCCTATCAAGCTGCCTGGAAAAAGATATAAAAAAATCAAAGAAAAATTTATAAAGTAAAAAATTATTTTATAATTAGAAAAAAATTTTATCATTTTAATTATATGGTTTTATTTATAAATTTATTCTAGAAATAACAATATGAGTTTTTTAATTTTAGTAAGACATGGCCAAAGTCTTTGGAATCTTGAAAAAAAGTTCACTGGTTGGGTAGATGTTGATCTTACAGATAATGGTAAATTAGAGGCAAAAAAAGCTGGTCATCTGATCAAAGAAAGCAATATTGATATAAATTTTTATTATTCCTCTCTTCAATTACGTGCAAATAATACTCTAAAAATAATACAAAAAACTCTGAAAGATGAAAAAGATTTTGTTAAAGCTTGGCAACTAAATGAGCGACACTACGGGGCTTTCACCGGATTAAATAAAATTGAAATGGCTGAAAAAATTGGTGAAAAAAAAGTCTTTGAATTTCGTAGATCTTGGGATGCTAAACCTGAGCCTCTTGATAAAAAAAACCCATATCACCCCATAAATATTGAAACCTATAAAGGTGTGCCCAAAAAAATGATACCTGATACGGAGTCCTTAAAAGACACTTATGAAAGAGTTCTAGGATATTTTGAGCAAGAAATTAAAAATAAATTAAAAACTAAAAATGTTTTAATTTCAGCTCATGGAAATTCAATTAGAGCTTTATGTAAAAATTTATTCAATTTAGATAATGATCAAATTTCCAATTTGGAAATTCCAACAGGTAATCCTTTGGTTTTAGAATTCGATTTTGAATTTAAGATAATTAGATGTGAATATCTTGATAAACAAAGGGCTAAAAATCTTGTAATTTTTTAAAAATTTCTAAATTTGTTAAATGGAAAAATTTATTAGAACTTTCAAAACCATTTAATTCACTTTTTTTAATTAATGTATTCCAAATTTCAGACACGGGGAAATTTGTAACTTTAAATCCATCAAATAAACTTTTATTTAAAATTTGACATCCAATGTAAATAAAATCATTTTTGTCTCTCTTTTTTAGCAAATTATCTCTCAATTCAAAATCTCCTTTAAGATTTCTATCAAAACTTAAATCTTTATTTACTAGTAAAAGAATATTATCTAATTTTTTTGAAAAATATAAATTTTCCATCAAATTAATTTCATTAATATAATTATCTTGCCAAAGTGTATCAGGATTAAAAATTATAAAATCATTATCTTGAGAATAATTGATCATATTTAAAATTCCTCCCCCAGTATTCAAAATTTTTTTTCCATCATCAATGATTTGAATATCAATCGAAAAATTTTTCATTTTAATAAATTCAGAGATCTGTTTACCTAGGTGAAAAGTATTTATAAGAATTTTCTTTGCCCCTAATTTTGTAATCATGTTTATACAGTTCTCTAACATGGTAATTTTTTTTAATTGAAGAAGTGGTTTTGGAGTATCTAAAGTTAATGGATTTAATCTTTTACCAAATCCAGCACACAAAATTAAAGCAGTATTAATTTTCATATGTTTTTTTAAAATTTTCATTCAATAAATTTTTTAAATCCTGGAACCCAGAATTTTTACTTATTCTCATATCAATTAATTTCCACGCGTGTGGTATTAATTTTAGGTAATTTTTTTTACCATCTCTTAACGATAATCGAGTGAATATTCCGATAATCTTAAGGTTTCTCAAGATTGATAATATCTCAAAATCATTTTTAAATTTGTGAATATTCAAATTTTTTTCTTTTTTTAAATATATATTATAAATTCTATCTTTGAACTTTTCCGATGTTTTAAATCTTACATCATCTATTAGAGATGCTAAATCATAGGCTTTGTTTCCTATAAGAGCATCTTGACTATCGATTACACCTATTTGTTTATTTACATACATTAAATTTGAGACATGAAAATCTCTATGTACAAAAACATTATTTTTTAATTTAATTTGTAATACTAGTTTTTTTACTATTTTTCTAAATTTTTTGGAAAACTTTTTAAGTTTAGATTTTGGTAATTTTTTTTTTCCATACCAATTACAAAATAAACTTGCCTCTTCAATCAGTATTTTTCTGTCATATTTTGGTATTACATAATTTTTGTTTTTGAAATTTTTAATGCTTTTATTCTTAATAAGCTGTATTTTATGAAGTTGATTAATAATTTTTTTAAAATATTTTATTCTATTTGCATTTTTATTTTTTAAAATTTTATAAATTGTCTCATTTCCAAAATCTTCAATTTCAATAAAGCCTTCATTGTAGTTTTCAGCATATAACTTAGGAGCTAAAATTTTATTTTTATTCAAAATTTTGTTAATCGCATCATAGACAACTAAATTTTTTAACTTTTCTTTTTTAGCAATAACTAAAATGGAATTGTAACCATTATTTTTTTTTCTGAAAAACTTTCTAAAAGATGCATCTCCTTTAATTTCTTTCAAATTTTTCATCAATAAAATTACAATTTTAGCCCTTTAATTTGAACAGATCTTTTTTGATGATCTTTTCCATACTCAAAATTTAATTCTATCAAATTTTTAGGTTTAGTATTAATTATTTCTGGCCATTCTATTAATGTAATAATGTTTGAACTACCATTGAATAAGTTTAAAGACATAGCTTCACTTTCTGATTTGAGCCTAAATAGATCGTAATGGTTTATTTTGATATTCTTTATTTGATACTCATTACATAAATTAAATGTAGGACTTGGAACTTCAGTCAATCTTAATTTATTTTCTTTTTGAAAACCATTAATTAGGTGTCTTACAAAAGTCGTTTTTCCAACTCCTATTTCACCGTATAAAAAAACTATATAACCAGATTTAATTTTTTTTAAAAATTTATGAGCAAAATCCTCTGTTTTTTTTTCTGAAGATATATCTATTTTATCACTACTAATAGCGGTAAGCATTAGGTTTGAACGGACCTTCAACACCCACACTAATATAGTCCGCTTGTTCTTTAGATAGTTTTGTTAATTTTGCACCAACTTTTTTTAGATGTAGAGTGGCAACTTTTTCGTCTAAATGTTTTGGTAATACATAAACTTTATTTTCATAATTTTTATGATTATTCCAAAGTTCTATTTGTGCAATAACTTGATTTGTAAATGATGCACTCATCACAAAGCTAGGATGTCCTGTAGCACAACCTAAATTCACTAGTCTACCCTCTGCTAAAAGAATAATTCTTTTTTTACTTGGAAGTTCAATTTCATGAACTTGAGGTTTTACTTCACTCCATTTATAATTTTTTAATGCTTCAACTTGAATTTCATTATCAAAATGGCCAATGTTACATAAAATTGCTCTATCTTTCATATTTCTCATATGATCTGCAGTAACAATATCTTTATTTCCAGTTGCCGTGACAACAATATCAGCATTGCTTATAGCTTCATCCATTAAAACTACCTCATACCCTTCCATCGCAGCTTGCAATGCACAAATTGGATCTGCTTCTGTTACTAAAACTCTTGCACCGCTTTGTCTAAGTGAAGCAGCACTTCCTTTTCCCACATCTCCAAAACCAGCAACAATAGCTACTTTACCCGACATCATGACGTCTGTAGCTCTTCTAATTCCATCAACTAAACTTTCTCTACATCCATATAAATTATCAAATTTTGATTTTGTAACAGAGTCATTAACATTGATTGCTGGAATCATTAATGATTTATTTTTTTCCATTTTATTTAAAGCTTTTATTCCAGTAGTTGTTTCTTCAGAAACTCCTTTTACATCCTTTAAAAGATCTTTGTATTCATTATGCATTACCGCTGTTAGGTCTCCACCATCGTCCAATAGCATATTTGGTTTCCAATTTTTTTTTCCAACAATCGTTTGTTTTATACACCATAGATATTCCTCTTCAGTCTCACCTTTCCAGGCATAAACTGGTATACCGGCTTTTGCTATTGCTGCAGCAGCATGATCTTGAGTTGAAAATATATTACAGGAAGACCATCTTACGTCAGCACCTAAATCTTTTAATGTTTCAATCAAAACAGCTGTCTGAATAGTCATGTGCAAACATCCAATTATTTTTGCTCCTTTTAATGGTTGTTTGCCTTTGTATTCTTCTCTTAATGCCATTAAACCTGGCATTTCACTTTCGGCTATTGAAATTTCTTTTCGACCAAATTCTGCTTGAGAAATATCTTTTACTTTAAAATCATCCATTTTGAGATCTTCTAACAACAAAGAATTAATTAATCAATATAACTTTATACCATAGGTAAAATGACTTCCATTCTTGCACCCTTTTTATCTGCACGATTAAATGCTTTTATTGAGCCATTATGCAAATCAACTAAGTTTTTAACTATATTTAAACCTAAACCAGAATGTTGCCCAAATTTTTCAGGCCTATTACTATAAAATCTTTTAAATATCTTGTTCGTATCTTTTTCTTTAAATCCTTGTCCTTCATCTAAAACTTCGATGATTATATTTTTTTGATCATCTGATTTTGAAACTTTTACAATTATATTTTTATTATTTTCACTAAAAGAAATAGCATTATCTAGAAGATTTGCTATTATTTGTTCTATTCTATTTTCAATTCCATTTATCAAATATTTATTTTTATTATCATTTGAATAAGTGATATTTATTCCACTCTTTACTTTGTGAATATTATTAAAATCATCAACCACTGACTTAATTAAAGGTTCAATATCTATTTTTTTTGATTTTTCTCGACTCAAAGCAACTTCATCTTTAAGCATTTGAGAATAATCAGTAATTAATCTTTCAATTCTCTGAACATCATGACTTAAAATATTAATCAATTTTATTCTTTGATCAATATCATCAGTATCCTGTAAAATTTCTGAAGCACTTTTAAGAGAAGCTAAAGGGTTACGTATCTCATGAACAAGGTCTGTTGAAAAATTTTCAGCAAGAGAAATTCTTTTTTGTAATTCTAACGTCATATCATCCAAAGAATTAGATAATAATCCTAGTTCATCATTTCTTAGTTTTAACATATCTATATTAGATTTTTTTAGATTTTTTTCTTTAATCATTTTAGTATAAGAAACTAAATTTTTAATTGGCTTTAAAAAATATCTATTCAAAACAAAAGAAAAAATTATAATTACAATTCCAACTGCTAAAGCTGTTCGTATTATAAATGATTTTCTTTCATCAATTGCTGTTTTAATATCATTAGCATTTTCAGTTATAGCTAAATATCCAATATTTTGATTGTCTTTCATTACATTTTTAATTGTTGTTAATTTAAATTTTTTAAATTCATCTTGTGTAAAAGTAAAATGGATTCCATAATTTTTTGAAGCCGCATAATTAAATAAAATATCTTTTAAAGAAACTGAACTATTATTTCCAATATCAATATTTTTTGTTTCTGTTATTTCTTTAGTCTTTTTTTCATTTAGGATCTCTAATTCTACAAGGTCTAGTCTTGTTGAAAATGATCTTGGATCTAAGTCTAAAGTATCAGTATCACCTACTAAATTTAATTGATTATCAAAAAATACCACTCTATCTAAACTTTGAAAAAGAAATCTTGTAGAAAATAGAAACTTTCTTACATCTTCTTCATTGAATTGAACATCTAATCTAATTAAATTATCAATCGTGTTATTTATAATCTCTATATGATTTGAAGATTTTTTTTTAATCAGATTTGGTTGGACATTTTTTAAATATGCAAAAGTAAATAGTCCTATAATTGTAAAAAAAATTAAATTAATAAACAAAAATTTTTTTAAAATAGACAAATCTTTTAGAAAACTACTAAACATTAACTAACATTCCATCTATATCCACTTCCATATCTGGTTTCTATAGCTGAAAATTCTGGATCAACTTTCTTAAATTTTTTTCTTATTCTTTTTACATGGCTATCTATTGTACGATCTTCAATATCTGTATCTTCTCTATAAGCTATATCCATTAACTGAGCTCTTTCTTTGATAATCCCTGGTCTTTTGGCTAATTCTTTAACTAATAAAAATTCTGTGGTTGTCAGCTTATCTGGCAATTGTTTACCATTCCACTCGCACTCTAATTGGGAAGGGTCTAATTTTAGTTTGCCATGAGAAATAATACTTTTATTTTCTTCAATTGTGTCTTTTGTATCTTTTTTTCTTAATTGAACCCTTATCCTCTCTATCAAAACTTTAATTGAAAAACCTCCAGATTTTTTTACAAAATCATCTGCACCTAATTTTAAGCCTAATAACTCGTCAATTTCATCATCTTTTGATGTTAAAAATATAACTGGCATTGTCGTTTTTTTTCTTAATTTTTTTAGCAATTCTTCACCATCCATTTTAGGCATCTTAATGTCTATGATTGCTAAATCTGGTGGAGTCCTAGTTAAACCAATTAAAGCACTCTCACCATCGATATAGGTTTGTACATTAAAACCCTCTTTTTCTAACGCAATACTTAAACTTGTTAGAATATTTCTATCATCATCTATTAGAGCAATTGTTTGTTTATTCATACATCATATAAAAATACTAAATTGTTCTAATTTGGGCAATAATATTTAAGTTAATGAAGAGCGCCCCAATTATCACCTATATTAATATCAACTGTTAAAGGTATCGAAAATGAATGCTGATCGCTATTAGCTACACTTGTCATTTCTTCATTTATCACTTCACTGATTCTTTTTACTTCTTTCTTAGGTGTTTCAAAAATTAATTCATCATGAATTTGTAACAACATTTTAGTTTTAAATTTTTGTTCCTCAAATCTTTTTGACAATCTAATCATAGCTAATCTCATAATCTCTGATGCAGACCCTTGGATAGGAGCATTAATTGCTGCTCTTTCTTGAAAATTTCTTATATTATAATTTTTATCATTAATGCTCATAAAATGAGATCTTCTTCCAAAAATATTATTTACATATCCACTTTTTCTACAAAATTTTATTGTTTGATCCATATAAACTTTTATTTCAGGAAATTTTGCAAAGTAAGCATTTAAAAATTCCTCTGCCTCAAAATTACTTACATTAATTTGTTTTGCTAATCCATATTGAGATATTCCATAAATGATTCCAAAATTAATCGCTTTTGCTTTTCTTCTTTGATCAGAATTAACCTTTTTTATATCTACATTAAATATTTGGCTAGCTGTCAATGAATGGATATCTTCATTATTTTTGAAAGCTTTCTTAAGTTCTTTTACATCTGCTAAATCTGCTAAAATTCTCATTTCTATTTGATTATAATCAGCGGATACTAACATATAATCTTCATCAGCAATAAAAGCTTTTCTTATATCTTTACCATCTTCTGATTTAATTGGAATATTTTGTAAATTTGGTTCACTAGAAGCTAATCTACCAGTTGTAGTAGCTGCTAACAGAAAAGAAGTGTGAACTCTTTTTGTTTTGGAATTTATATGTTCTGGTAAACTGTCGGTATAAGTATTCTTTAACTTTGATAATTGTCTCCAATCTAAAACAAGTTGTGGAAATTTATGACCTTTAAAAGCCAAATCCTCTAATACAGACGCACTTGTTGCAAAACTACCTTTCTTTGTTTTTTTTAAATTAGCAATTTTTAAATCATTATAGATGATTTCTCCTAATTGTTTAGGTGAAGCTATATTGAACTCTTTTTTTGAGATTTTAAATACCTCATCTTGTATTTTTTGAATTTTTTTTTCAAATTTTGATGACAGACTTTTAAGAAATTTATTATTAATTCTAATTCCCTGTATTTCCATTAATGCTAAAATCTTAATCATTGGTTTTTCAAAAATCTCGTAAATATTTAGCATTTTTTCCTCCTTGAGACTTTTTTTAAATTTTTGATACAACCTAAAAGTAATATCTGCATCTTCTGCTGCATAGTTTTTTGCATCTTCTATATCAACTTCACTAAAGTTTATTTCCTTCTTGCCAGTTCCAACAACATCCTTAAAAGCTATAGTTTTGTGACCTAAGTGAATTTCAGAAAGTATGTCCATGTTGTGCCTATTTCTTCCTGCATCTAAAACGTATGACATTAACATTGTGTCTTCTATTGATTTGAGTTCAATTCCACGCTTAAAGAATACTATGAAATCAAATTTAATATTTTGACCTATCTTTTTAATACTTGGGTCTTCTAGTAAAGGTTTTAATTTTCTCAAAACTAAATCTTCATTTAAACATTTTTTTGATTTATGACCAATTGGTATATAACAAGCTTTACCAATTTTTGAGCTTAAAGAAATACCAATCAAATTTGCTTGATGGGAATCAAGTGAGCTAGTCTCTGTATCTACAGCAACTTCACCTACTTCCTCTGCTTCTTTAATCCAAAAATTTATATCATCAAGATTATCAATTAAATGATATTGATTTTTAGTTATTGAACTTTGTTTTTCTTCTATTTTATCTTTGCTTTTATCTACTGAAAAACCAGGTTCACCATAAGCAGATATTGCTGAACTTAGCAGTCTATTAAATTCCATTTCCCTTAAAAATTTATATAGCTTATCTTTATCAATTTCTTTAAGTTTGAATTCATCCAAATTTCTGTTTACTGGAGCATCATTTTTTAAGGTAACAAGTTTTTTACTTATTAAAGCTTTATCTTTATTTTCAATAAGTGTTTCTCTTCTTTTATTTTGTTTAATTTCCTTCGCAGAAGCCAATAATTTTTCTAATGTTTCATACTTATTAATTAATTCTGCAGCTGTTTTAACTCCAATGCCTGGAACTCCTGGAACATTATCACTGCTATCACCAGCTAGAGCCTGAACATCGATTACTTTATTGGAATTTACACCAAATTTTTTAATGATGTCTTCATCAGATATAAACTTATTTTTCATTGGATCGTAAATTCGAACATTTTTTTTATATAATTGCATTAAATCTTTATCAGAAGAAACAATGGTAACTTTTCCACCTCTTTTCAATATTTGATCTACATATGTTGCAATCAAATCATCAGCTTCATAATTGATAAGCTCCACTGAGGGTAAATTGAATGCCAAAACAGATTTTCTAATATAATCAAATTGGGGAGCTAAATCATCTGGAGCTTCAGCACGATTAGCTTTATAATCACTATATATTTCATTTCTAAAAGTTTTTCTTGCTGAGTCAAAGATAACTGCAAAGTGAGTTGGTTTTTGTAAATTTTTATCTGATTTAGAGTCTTCAAGAAGTTTAAATAACATACTACAAAATCCACTTACTGCTCCCGTGGGCAATCCATCACTTTTCCTTGTAAGAGGGGGTAAGGCATAATATGCTCTAAAAATATAACCAGAACCATCTATAAGATAATAATGATCATTTTTTTGAATTTTACTCATTGTAATTAATATAGATTATCGATTAAAAAAAGAGTATTATTTTTTATGGAACTTATAAAGCAAAATTCTCAATTAAAAATAATAAAGTTATTAATTATAATTTTTTTAGGATCAGTAATTTTAGCAATTTCTGCAAAAGTTAAGATACCCTTTTATCCCGTACCAATGACAATGCAAACTTTTGTAGTTCTTTTGCTGGGTTTAAGTTTTGGATATAAAGTTGCTCTTGCTACAATAGGCTTGTATTTGCTTGAAGGAATCTTGGGACTTCCTGTTTTTTCTAATTCACCAGAAAGAGGTGTAGGCATAGCTTATTTTACAGGACCTACTATGGGCTACTTGATTGGATTTTTATCTGCAAGTTTTTTAGCTTCATTTATAAATACTAATGATGACTATTTTAAAATTTTTATGAAACTAATCTTATCAGTCTCTACAATATATATTTTTGGTATTTTGTGGTTAGGTACATTAATTGGTTGGGACAAACCTATTTTCGAATTAGGAGTTTTGCCTTTTTTATTTGCTGAAATATTGAAGATTTGTTTACTTACAGTTTTGGCAAAAAAAATATTAAAATTAAGAAAGTTTATTTAGGAGATCTCTTAGAAAGAATTCTTTGTAAAGTTCTTCTATGCATTTTTAATCTTCTAGCAGTCTCAGATACATTCCTATTACACAATTCAAAAACTCTGTGAATATGTTCCCATTTCACCCTATCTGCTGACATTGGATTTTCGGGAGGGGCTGCTTTTTTTGATGGGTCTGCCAGAAGTGCTTTTTCAACATCATCTGCATCAGCTGGTTTAGCTAAATAATCTATTGCACCTTCTTTAATGGCAGCTACTGCTGTTGGTATATTTCCATAACCAGTTAACATTATAATTCTACTGGAAGAATTATTTGATTGTATCTCTTTGACAACTTCCAAACCATTTCCATCACCCAGTCTTAAGTCGACTACAGCAAATCCAGGTTTTTTCATTTTCACCGATTCGATGCCTTTTTGTACACTCTCAGCTTGAATAACCTCGAATCCCTTTTTTTCCATTGCTCTTGCGAGTCTTTCCCTGAAAGGGTTATCATCATCGACAACTAATAGTGATTTATTCTCAAAATCACTTAAATTTTGCAGTTCAGCTTCATTTTTCATGGGGCTTATATGGTGTTTTTTTT
Source organism: Pelagibacteraceae bacterium AG-447-E22 (assembly GCA_003212295.1). GTDB lineage: Bacteria > Pseudomonadota > Alphaproteobacteria > Pelagibacterales > Pelagibacteraceae > Pelagibacter. The sequence goes on from QCQC01000001.1 coordinate 72,307, forward strand.
CCACAATTCAATAGGTCATTATTTTCTTTACATTGAATAACTATTGAATTAATTGCTCGAAATATTAAAGTTTTTTATATAAAAAAGCTTTTTTTTGTTAAATTTTTTTTGGGGGCACACAAAATGCAAAAATTTAAGTCAGTTGAAGATCTAATAAATCAACTGAGACCTGATAAACCGGTATATTGTATCAGAAAGAAGTCTATTCTTTCTGCATCAAAATTTTTTCAAAAAAAATTCCCTGGTAAAATATTATATGCTGTAAAAACCAATCCTCATCCTGAGGTAATAAAAACACTTATAAAAAGTGGTATTGATCAATTTGATGTTGCGTCAATTCAAGAAATAAAGTCAGTCAGAAAGTTTAGTCTATCAGCAAAATGTTCTTTTATGCATACGGTAAAAAGTCGTGAAAGCATAAGTGATGCTTATTTTAAATATGGTATTAAAACATTCGCATTGGACACAAAAGATGAATTAATAAAAATAATTGAAAGTACAAGTGGTGCTAAAGACCTTGAACTTTTTGTAAGAGTTGCTGTTTCTAATGAACATGCTGAAATTGATTTATCTAAAAAGTTTGGTGCATTAAATGCGGAAGCTGCAGGATTATTGAGGCTGGTAAAACAATATTCAAAAAAAATTGGTTTAAGCTTTCATGTTGGTTCTCAATGTATGCATCCAATTTCTTATGCAAAAGGTATTACTGAAATAGGAAATATAATTAAAAAGACTAAGATAATACCAGATTATATTAATGTTGGAGGTGGATTTCCAACAATATATCCAGATTTAATTCCGCAATCTTTAGATAATTATTTTGAAGAAATAACAAAAAGTTTAGAAAATTTAAAAATTAATAAACTCCCTGAAATTATATGTGAGCCTGGTCGAGCATTAGTTGCTGAAAGTGGATCGACTATAGTAAGAATTAATTTGAGAAAAAAACAAAAACTTTATATTAATGATGGAACTTATGGAACGCTTTTTGATGCAGGGACGCCTAATATAGTCTATCCATCTAAAATGATTAAAGATAGTACAAACAAGATTGTTTCAAAAAAATTGACTGCTTTTGATTTTTTTGGTCCAACTTGTGATAGTATGGATTATATGAAAGGACCCTTTCTTTTACCAAATAACATTAAAGAAAATGATTATGTTGAACTTGGACAATTAGGTGCTTATGGTTTAACATTTAGAACACAATTCAATGGTTTTTATTCTGATCAAATATATGAGGTAGAGGATAATCCTATAATGAGCCTATATGATAAAAATATCAATAAAGCTACTTTAGTTGCTTAATGGCGGAAAAAAAAGTAGGTCATAACAGCAAAAAAGATTTTCTTAAAAATCCTGTTGAACATATAGATATAACATCTTTTGATGCTAGGAAGATAATTTCATCAATGGAAAAAATGTCGTTTGTGTCTAGAGAAGCTGCGAACGCTTCAAATATTTATAACGAAATGTTAAAAGATCAAGATTGCACAATATTTTTAACATTAGCTGGATCAACATCTGCTGCTGGATGTATGAATATTTATAAAGATTTAGTAAAATATAATATGGTTGATGCAATCGTGGCTACTGGAGCCTCAATTATAGATATGGATTTTTTTGAAGCATTGGGATTTAAACACTATCAAGGTTCTCAATTTCAAGATGATACAGAATTAAGAAAAAATTATATCGATAGGATTTATGATACCTATATTGATGAAGATGAACTTCAAATATGTGATAAAAAAATTTGTGAAATAGCTGATAATTTGGAACCTAGAAGTTATACTTCAAGAGAGTTTATTTATGAAATAGGTAAATATTTAAAAAAAAACTCAGTAAAAAAAGACTCTTTAATAGAAACTGCCTATAACAACAACGTTCCTATATTCTGCCCAGCTTTTACGGACTCTAGTGCTGGTTTTGGATTGGTTATCCACCAGGAAAAAAATCCAAAAAAACATATAACGATAGACTCGATAAGGGAATTTCGTGAATTAACAGAAATTAAAATTCAGTCAAAAGGATCAGGTCTTTTTATGATTGGAGGTGGAGTACCAAAAAATTTTATTCAAGATACGGTAATCTGTGCAGAACTATTAGGGAAAGAAGTTGATATGCATAAATATGCTATACAAATAACAGTTGCTGACTCTAGAGATGGTGCTTGTAGCAGCTCAACTTTGAAAGAAGCAAGTTCATGGGGTAAAGTAAATGTAACAAAAGAACAAATGGTTTTTGCAGAAGCAACTAGTGTACTTCCTCTAATTGCTAGCGACGCGTACCATAAAGGTGAATGGAAAAAAAGAAATAGAAAAAATTTTTCTAAAATTTTTGGGTAAATAAATTGAAATATCTATCAAATAAAAATGGATTTCTTGGAATCGATAATAAATTTAATTTTAAGGAAAAAGTTGTCATTGTTCCATTTGGTTTAGAAAAAACTGTCAGTTATGGTGGAGGCACAAAAAATGGTCCAAAAGAAATTATCAAAGCCTCCCATCAAGTAGAACTTTATGATGAAGAATTAAATTGTGAACCTTATAAAAAAATAGGTATCAAAACTTTAAAACCTTTCAAAATTAACAAAAATATAAATAAAGCACTCAAAAAAATGGCTGATGTTAATAAAGAAATTTTAGATAAGAGACTTTTCCCAATGACATTTGGAGGCGAGCATTCAATAACACCCGGTTGTATCTTGCCTTTTGTTAAAAAATTTAAAGATATTTGCCTATTACATTTTGATGCACATGCTGATTTAAGAGATAGTTATAATGGAGAAAAATTTTCACATGCGTCTGCTATAAGAAGATGTTTAGATCACAAAAATGTATCCATAATTTCGTTTGGAATAAGAAATATCTCAGAGAGTGAAATACCTTTTTTAAGAAAAAATAAATCAAGAATTAATATTTTTTGGGCTAAAGACAAAACTAAATGGAATATGAAAAATTTTAAAAAATTAATTAAAAATAAAACTGTTTACATTACTTTTGATGTTGATGGATTAGACTCAAGCATTATGCCAGCAACAGGCACACCTGAGCCAGGAGGTTTATTTTGGGATGAAACTTTAGATATAATAAGAATTGCTGCAAAAAATTCAAATATAGTAGGTGCGGACATTAATGAGCTATCTCCAATAAAAGGTTTTAACTCTTATAATTTTTTGGTTGCAAAATTAGCTTATAAAATTTTAGCTTACAAGTATCTATACTAAACTTAAATTGGTTTAAATGTTTTTAATAATAATCTAAATGGTATTAACATAATCAATGTTACGAATATCTTTACTCCTAAATCTCCTAATAATAAAGTAAACCATGGTATACCCGTTCCATAAAATGAAATTAAAAAGAATAAAAAAGTATCAACAGTTGATCCAGTTATTGAAGAGGTTAAAGGAGCTATAAACCATTTTCTTTTTCTCAATTTATCAAATATTTGAACATCAATAAGTTGAGCACACAAAAATGCAATTCCAGATCCAATAGCAATTCTAATTGATATAAAATCCTCAAAATTAGTTGAAAATAAAACTGTAAATCCAATACCTAGTATAAACCCAAAATAAACAATTTTCCTTGCAGCAAACTTTCCATATGACCTATTTGCTAAATCTGTGATTAAAAACGCTACCGGATAACTAAATGCTCCGTAAGTCAATACTTTGTTTAACCCATAATGATTTACAGGAAATTGTACAAGATAATTTGAGGATAAAACAATTACTCCCATCAAAAATGATAGAAGAATAAAAGATTTGCTCATTAAGCAGATTTAGACTGAACTATTTTTTTTTGATATGGAGATTTGATTAATAGATTTTTTTTTAATTTTTTTAGCCTAGGAGATAAGTTTTTATTTTTTACATTCTTTAAAAAATCATCAAAACTTCCCTTCTTATCTACCGATCTTACACCTGCATTACTTACCGTGAGTTTTAAACTTCTTTTTAAAATTTCACTTGTAAATTTTACCTTTTTTAAATTTGGTAAAAATCTTCTTTTAGTCTTATTATTGGCATGACTAACGTTGTGACCTTTTAAAGGATTTTTTCCAGTTAGTTCGCATTTTTTTGACATAATATGATCGACTATATAAGGTTTGAATTTGATTGCGTCAAGTTTAATAGATTTAAATTATTTTAATTTTCCTACTATTTCATCAAAATTTTTTACTCCATCCTTTGATAACAATTCATTGAGCTCTTTTTTGATCAAGTTTACAATATTGGGCCCTCTAAAAACCATACCAGTATAAAGCTGGATAAAATTAGCCCCTGCTAAAAACTTTTCGTAGGCACTTTTTCCAGAGTCAACTCCACCGACTCCAATAATTTTAATTTTTCCGTTTAAAATTTTATAAAATTTACTTATCAATTCAGTAGATTTTGATTCAATAGGTTTACCCGATAATCCACCTTTTTGATGACCTTGGATATTTTTTAAATTTTCTCTTGTTGTATCAGAAGTATTTGAAATTATTAATGCTTCGATATTGTTGCTTAATAGAACCTCTGAAATTTTTTTTATTTCTTCATTAATAATATCTGGTGAAATTTTAACTACAATTGGTGTTTTAGAATTTAAATTTTTCTTTTCTTTATCCAGAATTCTCAATAAATCATCTAGTCTTTTTTGATCATGAAAATCTCTTAGATTTTCTGTATTTGGAGAGGATATATTCACTGTTATGTAGTCAGCCACATCATGAAAAGTTTTCAAACATTCCAAGTAATCATCTGTTTTCTCTAGTGTATCCTTATTTGGACCAATATTTATCCCAAGTAAACCAGTTGGTTTATTTTGTCTGATTCGGCTCACAATATTTTTTGCTCCTAAATTGTTGAAACCAAGTCTATTTATCAAAGCTTCGTCCTCAACTAACCTAAAAACTCTTGGTTTAGGATTACCGTATTGTTTTAATGGTGTGACAGTTCCAACTTCGACAAAACCAAATCCCAGTCTAAATAATGAATTATATACTTCGGCATTTTTATCAAAACCTGCTGCTATTCCAATTGGATTATCTAAATCTCTATTAAATAATTGGGTTTTAAATAATGGATTGTTTTTATCATCATCCATTATATTTGGAACAAAGTTAAATTTTAAAGATTTTATTGCTAAACTGTGAGCAGTCTCAGGATCTAACTTGAAAATTAAAGATCTTAAATTTGAAAACATTATTTAATTTTATTTAATATAAGATCTTTTGTTTCTTTAACACCAAAAAAACTTATAAAAAAACCCATTCGTGGTCCATTTTCGTCACCAAATACAACTTCATAAATCAATTTGAACCATTCCCTTAGATTTTCAGAATAGCCATTTTCTTTTCCTGTTGAATAAATCATGGTTTGTATATCTTCAGGTTTCATTTTATCATCACATTTGTCTAATGTTTCAATTAAAGCTTCTAATGCGGATTTTTCTTCTTTATTAGGTTTTTTATATTTTTTTTTAATTTTAATAACATCATTAAAATACTTTATTGCATAACCTATCAACTTATCAAAAATAGGATAATTTTTTTCTGAAATATTAGTTTTATATTTTTTTACAAATTTCCATAAAAGCTCTTTGCTATCAGCATTGCTTGTTTCAACGAGATTAAGGAGCATTGAAAATGACATAATCATTTTTTCTTTAGGTAAATCACTATTATGGACATGCCAAAGAGGATTCATTAACAGCTGTGATTCATCTTGAGTTTTAGATTTTTCTAAAAAATCTAAATATTCATCAACTGTTTTTGAAACAATTTCTTTATACAATTTTTTTGCTCTTTTTGGATTTTGATACATATATAAAGATAAACTTTCTGGCGATGCATATTTAAGCCATTGATCTATGGTTATTCCATTTCCTTTAGATTTAGAAATTTTTTCCCCTTTTTCATCTAGAAATAATTCATAAGCAAATCCAGATGGATTTTTTTTTCCGATTAATTTAATTATTTTTGTTGATAAAATTGCACTTTCAATAAGATCTTTACCGTACATTTCAAAATCGATATCTAGCGCGTACCATCTCATTGCCCAGTCAACCTTCCATTGAAGTTTACAGTTTCCATCAAAAATACTTTGTTCTAAGCTTTTGCCATTATTATCAAAAATTATTTTTGATTTTTCTTTATCAATTTCTTTAACAGGAATTTCTAAAACATGACCTGTATCAGGGCAAATAGGAAGAAATGGACAATAAGTTTTTTGACGCTCTTTTCCCAAGGTTGGTAATATTATGTTCATGATTCCATCATAGTTTTCCAAAATAATTTTAAGTGATGGATTAAAAAAACCAGATTTATAAAGTTCTGTTGAGCTTTTAAAATTATATTGAAAATTAAAATCATCTAAAAAATTTTTTAGCATTTGATTGTTATGTTCACCAAAGCTATTAAATTTTCCAAAAGGATCTGGAACTTGAGTAAGTGGTTTATGTAAATTTTTTTCTAATAAATCTTTTTTAGGCACATTATCAGGAACTTTTCTCAGTCCGTCCATATCATCTGAAAAGGTAATAATTTCTGTTTTTAGATCAGTTAATTGTTTTAGGGCATTTACTATCATAGTTGTTCTTGCGACTTCACCAAAGGTACCTATGTGTGGAAGTCCACTTGGACCATAACCAGTTTGAAGGGTAATTTTTCCTTTTTTTTCTATAAAAGACTTTCGTTCTCTGAGCATTTTTTTTGCTTCAACAAAAGGCCAGGCACTTGTTTTATCTAAATTTTCTTTTTTAATCATAAATATTTATAATAAAAACTTAAATTAATGATTAAGTTAATTCTTATAGAGTTGAAATTTATTTACCATAAAATAATGTTCTTTCAAAATGCCTAATTATAAAACAGTTTTTTTTACTCTTGGAATTCTTCAAATAATCCTTGGGATTTTTATGTTCATTCCTATAGTGGCTCAATTTATCTACGATCAAGTTGATGCATCTTTTTTTGGATCTTCTTTAGTAACAATTGTATTTGGTACTTTATTTTTTTTATCAAATCTCGATCACGATAAAAAATTAAATTTACAACAAGCTTTTCTGTTAACAGCATTATCATGGTTAAGTATTGCAATATTTGGATCACTTCCTTTTATATTTTCTAATATTAATTTTACTTTCACTAATGCCTTTTTTGAGAGCATGTCGGGAATAACTACAACAGGTTCAACAATTATTTCAAATTTAGAAGAAATGCCAAAAAGTATCTTATTATGGAGAGCATTGCTTCAATGGTTGGGGGGAATTGGAATAATTATTATGGCAATCACACTAATGCCAATAATGAATGTTGGGGGAATGCAATTATTTAAAATCTCAAATAATGACTCATCAGAAAAAATTCTTCCAAAATCAAAAGAAATAGCAATTAGATTAATATTTATTTACACTGGACTAACATTGTTTTGTGCAATTTCATATAATATTTTTGGCATGGACATTTTTGATAGTATTACACACTCTATGACAACAATAGCTACTGGTGGTTTTTCAAATTATAATCAGTCAATTGGATTCTTTAATAGTGCTTCTATTGAGATTTCTGCAATGATTTTTATAATATTGGGAAGTTTACCTTTTATTGCTTACATAAAGTTTATCGGTGGGAATAAAAAAATATTAATAAATGACATTCAAATTAGATCATTTTTAAAAATAATACTTATAACAATAATTATATTATCAATCTATATAAGTTTTAACGAATCTATTTCATTAAATCTAAGAGCTATATTGTTTAATGTCATTTCAATATTAACAGGAACAGGTTATGTAAATGCGCAATATGATAACTGGGGAAGTTTTGCTCTAGTGTTATTTTTAATTTTAATGTTTATAGGGGGGTGTGCTGGCTCTACAACATGTGGAATAAAAATATTTAGAGTACAAATTTTACACACTTTTATTATAAATAGCCTAAAAAAAATAATTTATCCAAAAGGAGTTTTTATTTTGAAATATGATCGAAATCCAATTGACAACAAATTTGTTTCATCAATAATTTCTTTCATATATATGTACTTGATAATATTTTTTTTATTAGCTGTTTTACTTTCACTAACAGGTCTGGATTTTTTAACTTCTATTTCCGGGGCTGCAACCTCTATATCTAATGTTGGACCTGGGCTTGGCTCTATTATTGGACCTAATAGTAATTTTTCATCCCTTCCAGATATATCTAAATGGATACTGAGTGTTGGTATGATTTTAGGCAGGCTAGAATTATTTGCTATACTAGTTCTGTTCTTACCTTCTTTTTGGAGAAATTAAAAATGATTGAATTAAAAAAGCAATCTCTTTCAGAAACTTTTTCAATATATTTCGATAAAAGAATGTTAAAAATTTTATTATTAGGAAGCATCTCAGGTTTTCCCTGGGTTTTGATAGGAAGTAGTCTTAGTTTATGGCTTAAAGAAGATGGTTTAAGTAGGGCTACTGTCGGATGGGCGGGTCTAATATTTGCTGTTTATGCTTTTAATTATTTATGGGCACCTTTAATTGATAGAGTCCAGGTACCCTTTTTAACAAAAAAAATTGGTCACAGAAGAGGATGGATTGTTTTAATGCAATCAATCATTTTAATCTCGCTTCTTTTATGGAGCATAATTGATCCTTCAGAAAATTTAGCACTAGTAATTTTGGTAGGTTTATTAATTGCTGTAGCCTCAGCCACACAAGATATAACTGTGGATGCTTTAAGAATAGAACAAATCGGGGAATATGAAAGCAGATCGATGGCTGCGGGTGCCGCTATGGCAGTTGTTGGATGGTGGAGCGGGTATAAATTAGGAGGTGTAATTTCACTATTTTCAGCTGAATTTTTTGAAAATTTAGGATTTCAAAATTATTGGCAATTAACTTTTTTAATTTTAGGTATTTTAATTATTTTGATGAGCATTGGACTTATGTTTGTAAATGAGGACAATCATTCAAATAGAGAGAAAAAGCAAAAAGAAAATGACATTTTAATTTCCAAAAAATTTAAAAATTTAAATATTATTTCTAAAATGATAATTTGGACTAGTGGTACGATTGGTGGCCCTATAATAAGTTTTTTTAAAAAAAATGGCTTTCAAATTTCCTTAGGAATCCTTAGCTTTATATTCTTATTTAAAGTTGGAGAAGCCTTTCTTGGACGTATGTCAATTATTTTCTATAAAGAAATTGGTTTTAGTAAAGCCGATATTGCAATTTACTCTAAAACTCTAGGCTGGATAACTACTGTTATTTTTACACTTCTAGGCGGTCTTTTTGTGATTAGGTCTGGCGTTTTAAAAGCAATGTTTTTAGCAGGAGTTTTAATGGCAAGCACTAATCTTTTATTTAGTCTTTTAGCGTGGAGTGAAAAATCCGAGCTTCTATTTGCACTAGCTGTAATTTTTGATGATATTGCAGCTGCATTTGCAACAGTAGCTTTTGTAGCATTCATTTCGTTATTAATTGATAGAACCTATACAGCTACACAATATGCCCTATTAGCATCATTAGGCACTGCTGGACGAACTACTTTAGCCTCTTCATCTGGTTCGTTGGTTGATTGGCTTAATGGAGATTGGGGAACATTTTTTATCTTAACAGCATTAATGGTAATTCCGTCATTAATCATTTTATGGATTATCAAGAATAAATTGAAAATTTATGAATGATAACTTCTTTAATTCTTCTTTGGTAAACATCAATTCAAAACCTTCATTAAAATCAGAAGTTTTATCTCAAATTTTATATGGAGAAAAATTTAAAATTTTAAGTAAAAAAAAAAATTGGGTAAAAATTAAGACTAGTTATGATAATTATACCGGTTACATTAAGAATGACAAATTTTATAAAAAATTCAATCCAGAACGAAAAATAAACAAGCTTAAATCAAAAATATTTATAAAAAAAAATAATAAATTTTTACCATCGAAAAAATATTTATATTTTGCATCAGGTATTACTATTCTAAATAAATATAAAAACTTTATTGAGTTCAGTAAAAATAAATGGATAAAAAAAAATGATACGAAAAAAATTTCTCATCAAGAAAAAGATTTTAAAAAAATCGTTAAATTATTTTTAAATAGTAAATATATGTGGGGTGGAAGAACTTGTAATGGCATTGATTGTTCTGCGCTGATACAAATTTTTTTTTACTATAATAGAATCTTTTTTCCAAGAGACTCAAAAGACCAATTAAAATTTTGTAAAAGAAAAAATAAAAAAAATTTAGATAAAGGTGATATTATTTTTTGGAGAGGTCATGTGGGCATATGTTTAAATCAGTCTAAATTTATTCATGCTTATGGGCCTAGAAAGAAAGTTGTAATCATGCCAACTAAATTAACTATTAATTTGATATATAAAACAGCGAATTTAGTTGTTAAAAAAATAAGTAATATAAAAAATTATTAATCTCTTCCAAAGTCAGGTTTATTCACATCCTGTTTTAATTTGATGATTTTGGATCTTACTTTTTTGGTTTGAATTAATTTTTTTAAAATAGATTTATTATTTTTTGAATTAATATCTTTTTTAAAAGCATTCAAATTTTTGATAAATATATTAATAGCTTTTAATACATTTTTTTTATTATCAAAAAAAATATCTCTCCACATAATCTCATTAGACGCAGCTATTCTTGAAAAGTCTCTTAATCCACCAGCGCTGTATTTAATTAGATCATATTTCTGTTTTTTTTCAAAATCCTGTGCTGATTTAACCAAGTTATAAGCTATTAAGTGCGGAAGGTGGCTGGTAATTGAAAAAATTTTATCATGCTTTTCAGAGTCCATTACTACTACTTTAGAGCCCATCTTTTTCCAAAAAGAATTTAAAAATTTAAGATGTTTTAAATTAGTTGATTTATCTTTAACTAAAATACACCATTTATTCTCAAACATATCTTGCTTACCATTTTCTGGACCACTTACCTCAGATCCTGATATTGGATGGCTAGAAGTCCAAAAGATATTTTTCTTTAAACTTTTTTTTATAACTTCTCTAGATCTTAATTTTGATGACCCGATGTCAGTAATAATATGTTTCGAATTAAGTTCCTTGTTAATTTTTAAAATAATTTTTTTATATTCACTCATAGGAGTACAAAAAATAATCAATTGTGAATTTAAAACTGCATTGTTTATTTTTTTTACTATTATCCCAGGAAGTTTTAATCTTTTTATTTTTGATATATTTTTTTTTGATTTTTCATAAACGAAAATTTTGTTTGCAATTTTTTTTTTATGAATTCTTCTTAATAAAGAAGATCCCAACAAACCACAGCCAATTATTAATATATTTTTCATTTTTTAAATATATCTTTTACTGCACTCATAAATCTTAAATTATCTTTTTTTGAACCAATGGTTAATCGTAACATGTTTTTAATTTTATAACCATCTTCAGTTGATCTTAATATGATTCCTTTGTTTTTTAATACTTCATTAAAATATCTAGCTTTAAGTTTACATTTGTCAAAGTTTAATAATAAAAAATTGGCAGATACTTTGCTTGAGGTAATACCATAATTGCTCAAAAAAAGTTTTAATTTTTTAGCATAAAATAGATTATGTTTGATTGATCGAGATATAAAATTATTGTCTTTTAAAGACTCTATGGCTGCTTTTTGTGCAACTTCATTAACATTAAAAGGTGGTTTAATAATATTTAAAGCATCAATAATTTTTTTTGATCCATAGCCCCATCCTATTCTTAAAGATGAAAGACCATAAATTTTTGAAAATGTTCTTAATATAAAAACGTTTTGTTTGTTCTTAAACAATTCTAATCCTGACTTATAATCAAAATTTTTCATATATTCAGCATATGCGTCATCTACTACTAATAAGATATTTTTTCTCAATTTTTTTCTTAATTCAATCAATTCTAATTTAGTTAAGTATGTACCTGTTGGATTATTTGGATTAGCCAAAAAAACTATTTTGGTCCTATTAGTAACTTTTTTTATAATTTCTGAAACAGAAACTTTAAAATTTTTCTCTTTTGAAAATATTACTTTACCACCTATTATTTTTGCATAAATTCTGTACATCAAAAAACTAAATTGTGGAACTATTACTTCATCTTTCGGTTTAAGCATTAATTGACAAAGCATCTGAATTACTTCATCCGATCCAGCACCACAAATTATTTTTTCCCTATCACACTTAAATTTTTTTGAAATTTCTTTTCTTAATTGTTTTGATTTTGGATCAGGGTATCTAAAAAAATCCAAATTATTTTTAGATATAATTTTCTTAACTTTTGGACTTACACCTAAGGCAGATTCATTTGCAGATAATTTTACGACCTTTTTGATATTTCTAATCCCAGATTTACCCGGCTTATAAACCTCGATATCAAATTTTTTGAATTTAATAGTTGTCATATTTTTTTTTAAATTTTAAGCCCTTTATAATAAAAATACCAATTTTTCATACAGTATTAGTAATAATATTTTAAAAATTGACATACTAAATAACTTCTTGTACAAAAATTTGTGCGCTGATTTACCTGAATTGCGAGCGCTTTAAAAAAACCGCTAAAAAAGTTTTTTTTTGCTCAATTCAATTTTCAGCTTTTATTATGAATACAAAAGAAAATATAAAAACTCTGGTAATTAAAAAACCACTTAAACTTGATTGTGGAAAAACTATTAATAATTTTCCTATTGCATATGAAACCTACGGTTCACTAAATACAAACAAAAATAATGCTATTTTAGTGTTTCATGCATTAACTGGTGATCAATTTGTTACAGGTATAAATCCTGTGACAAAAAAAGACGGTTGGTGGTCATTTGCAGTAGGTCCAAATAAAGCTATTGATACAAATAAATACTTTGTAATTTGCGCAAATGTTATTGGTGGATGTATGGGTTCATTTGGCCCAAGCGATGAAAATCCTGAAACAAAAAAAATTTATGGTACAGATTTTCCAGTAATAACTATTAATGATATGGTCAATGCACAAGTAAATTTATTAGATCACTTTGGTATAAAAAAACTTTTCTCTGTAGTTGGTGGCTCAATGGGTGGTATGCAAGTTTTACAATTTGTAAGTAATTATCCTGATAAAACTAAAACAGCAATTCCAATTGCATGTACATCCAGTCATTCAGCTCAAAATATTGCTTTCAATGAACTTGGCAGACAGGCCATAGCTGCAGATCATAATTGGTTAGACGGAAAATATAGTTCCAAAAACATCGTTCCTGATAAAGGTCTAGCTGTAGCTAGAATGGCTGCACACATTACATACTTATCAAAGAAAGGTCTTCAGGAAAAATTTGGTAGAAAACTTCAAGAGAGAGATGATCTTAAATTTGGTTTTGATGCAGACTTTCAAATTGAAAGTTACTTAAGATATCAAGGTTCAGTATTTGTAGATCGTTTTGATGCAAATAGTTATCTTTATATTACAAGAGCGATGGATTACTTTGATTTAGCTAAACAGTTCAAAGGAAATCTTTCAGATGCATTTATAAATACAAAAGCAAAATTTTTTATAATCTCATTTACTTCAGATTGGCTTTATCCTACTCAAGAAAACAAAGATATTGTAATTGCTTTAAACTCCATTGGAGCTGATGTAGGATTTGTAGAAATTGAGTCCGATAAAGGTCATGACTCTTTTTTATTAGATGTGCCAGATTTTTTGAGTGCACTTAAACACTTTTTAGATAAATCTTATGAGAAAAATTAATTTATGAAAAATGAATTTATAGTAATAGCAGATTTAATTGAAAAAGATAAAAAAGTCTTAGATGTAGGTTGTGCAGATGGAACTCTCATGAAATTTTTAAAAGATAACAAAAATACAAATATAAGGGGATTAGAGATTTCAAAAGAGAAAGTACAAGAATGTATTGGTAAAGGTTTAACTGTAATTGAGGGAAATGCGGAGAAAGACTTAAAACAATTTCCAGATAAATCATTTGATTACGTTATTTTAAGTCAAACACTTCAAGCTTTTCTTAATCCTGAGTTGGTTTTGGACGAACTTTTAAGAGTAGGAAAAAAAGCAATAGTAACTATCCCTAATTTTGGATATTGGAAAGTAAGGCTTCATTTATTATTTAAGGGAACAATGCCAATTACCAAAACTTTACCAGATGAATGGTATAACACACCTAATCTACATATGTGTACAATTAAAGATTTTTTTTATTTTGCAAAATCAAAGGAAATTAAGATATTTAAATCACTTGCCTTAAATAAACTTAATACATCATTAATAAATGATGGTAATTTAGGGGTTAAAAATTTGTTTGCAGATCTTGGTATTTTTTTGATAGAAAAATAATATGCGTATCGAAATTATATCTTGTCTAAACGACAACTATAGTTATTTAATTATAGATGATAGTAACAATTCTGCATGTGTAGTAGACCCAAGTGAGCCGGAACCAATTATAAATTTCCTAGAAAATAAAAATATAAAATTAAAATATATTCTTAACACTCACCATCATTATGATCACGTTGGAGGAAATAAAGATTTAAAAAAAAGATATAAATCAATCGTTGTAGGTTTTAAAGGAGACTCAAAGAGAATACCAGGGATAGACGTTTTGTTAGAAGATAATCAAATATGGAAAGCTGAAAACTTTGAAGCTAAAATAATGCATATACCTGGTCACACTTCTGGTCATATTTGTTTTCATTTTTTTAAAGAAAAATTAATTTTTACTGGTGATACACTTTTCTCTCTCGGTTGTGGAAGAATATTTGAAGGATCCAATGAACAAATGTTCAAATCTTTAAATAAAATTAAAGTCTTACCGAAAGAAACAAAAATTTATTGTGGTCATGAATACACTCTTAATAATGCAAAATTTTGCAAAAAATATGATTTTGAAAATAAAGATTTACAAAAAAAAGTAGACAAAATAGAAAAGCAACTAAAAAACGGAATTCCTACAATACCTTCAACTTTAAAAGAAGAATTAGAGTGTAATATATTTTTAAGAGCAAATGATGTGAAAAGCTTTTCAAAATTAAGAGATTTAAAGGATAATTTTTAGTTAATAAGCTTGACTAAAAGGTAGCTCTGATTATATTGCGTTAATTAAAAATTACTTAAAGCTATGTCATTCGCAGTTATACAATCAGGTGGGAAACAGTATAAAGTTCAATCTGGTGAAATATTAAAGATTGAAAGATTACCAGACTCTAAAGAAAATTCTAAAATAGAGTTTAAAGAGATCTTAGCTTACGGAGATAACAAGGTAATAGAAATAGGAACACCAATTATTCAAGGAGCAAAGGTTGAAGCGAATTTAATTAAAAATAATAAAAACAGAACTGTCCTTATCTTTAAAAAAAGAAGACGACAAAATTCAAGAAGAAAAAATGGTCATAGACAGCAATATTCAATGATTAGAATTAATAAAATTTTTTCAAAAGATGGTAAAGTTTTGTCTGAAGCTGAGAAAATTTCAAAACCTTCTAAGAAAGAAGCTCCAAAAAAAGAAGGGATAAAATAATTTAAGGTAAAGTTATGGCAACAAAAAAAGCTGGTGGATCATCTAGAAACGGACGTGATAGTGCTGGACGAAGACTTGGAGTAAAGAAATACAGTGGAGAAACTGTTATACCAGGCAATATAATTGTAAGACAAAGAGGAACAAAAATCTTTCCAGGTGAAAACGTTGGGATGGGTAAAGATCATTCAATTTTTTCAGT
>QCQC01000002.1 GCA_003212295.1 Pelagibacteraceae bacterium AG-447-E22
AATATGATTTGCCCATCCTTTAGATATATATCCCAAAGATACAGCGGACAATGTTGAGGAAAAAATGATTGATGATCCAACATATCCTAAATATAAAATTGGTGGATGAATGGCTAATGCCGGATCTTGCAAAATTGGATTAAGACCCAATCCCTCATCAGGTACGGGAAATATATAATTAAAAGGACTAGAGGTTTTAATGACAAAAATAAAAAAACCAATAATTATGATCTCTTGAAATAGTAAAGTTAATATTCTGTATCGTTTTGTTTGATCTTTTGATTTTATTAAAAATAAAAATATAAATAAAGTTAATACCAATAACCAAAGAAGCAAGCTTCCCTCATGGTTTCCCCAGGTTCCAGAAATTTTATAAAAAAGAGGTTTAGTTGAATGAGAATGATTAAATACTGTTTCGTTACTAAAATCTGAAGCAATAAACGAAAAGATCAAACCAAGAAAACTAATGCTTACGAAAAATAATTGTAAAAAGGTTAAAGATATTATCTTTACATCAAGGTCATTAGAATTTTTAAAATTTTTAATTGAAAAGAAAATGATAACAAAAGATAAACAAAATCCAAAAATTAAAGAATAAAAACCAATTAAACTTGCCAAAATTATTTCTCCTCTAAAGCTGATTTAACTTCTGGTGGCATGTAATTTTCATCATGTTTAGCTAAAATCTTTGTAGCTAAAAATAAACTTTTATCTTTTAAAAATCCTTCTGCAACAACCCCTTTTCCTTCAGAAAAAAGATTTGGAATTAAACCTGAATAGACAACGTTTATTTCGTTTTTAAAATCTGTAACTATAAAATTTAATTCTTTCTCCTTCATTAAAATTGAATCATTCTTTACCATCCCACCAATTCTAATCTTTTTTTTATTAATCTCTGCTAAAGCCTTAACTTCTGTAGGAGATTTAAAATACACCACATTATCTTTAAGCGATTTGAGAATTAAAAAAACTGATAACGAAAGTATAAATAAAATTATTAATACAAAAAAAAATCTTAATTTAACTTTTCGGCCATACATGTTTTAAGATTTAAAAACTTGTAGTGTTTGATAAAATTTCTTTATTAATACTTTGAGATTTTGCAACTGTTGCTCTTTCAGAGTTAAGAGAGCCAAATTTAGTAACAAATTTTCTCTTCTCTTTAACATATTGGATTTTAATGATTAAATAAAGTGAAGTGAAACTTAGAAGAGTAAAACTAAAAGCAGACCAGACGTAAAGTCCATATCCATTCATTGTTAAGATTTCATTTATCATAATCTATCTAAGCCCTTATTTTTAATTTTTATCAGTTCTGTATTATATTTCATTAAAAAAATTAATAGAGAAAACAGAGCAAATGCCGCAGTCATAATCAATAAAGGGTACAACATTGATAGATGGATGGATGATTTTGATAAGATATTAATTGAAGCTGGTTGATGTAAAGTATTCCACCAGTCCACAGAATATTTAATTATAGGCACATTTATTATTCCTAGTATTGTAATAAATGATGTTGCTTTAAAAGCTTTATCGTTGTCATCATAAATTCTCCAAGCAATTAAGTATAAAATGTAAAATAAAGCTAAAATTAGCATAGAAGTAATCCTTGCATCCCAAGCCCACCAGGTACCCCAAGTTGGCTTTCCCCAAATAGATCCTGTCACTAAAGCAATAATATTAAATACAAAACCCGAGGGAGCTAAACTTTTAGAAATTAAAAAAAAATTTCTAATTTTAAAAATATATCCAGTAGTAGAAAGAAATGTAATTATTGAAAAAATTCCAAGACATGTCCATGCGGCAGGAACATGAACATACATAATTCTTACAGATTGACTTTGTTTGTAATCCTCTGGAGAAAATATAAGTGCCTCAGTCAATCCAATAGAAAGAATTATAATAAATAAAAGTAAGACATATTTTGGTGCCTTAGATGTAATAGAAAAGATTTTATTAGGTTCAAAATATTTAAACATTTAATTGTCTATTTTAATTAAATTTTTAGATTTTATTAGGAAATAATTGTCTGATCAAGAATGTCAGAGGGAGATAATAACGAAGGGTAAATATTAACATCCTTGACCAGAATAAAGGTAATATAAGATACTGCTGTGTCAAACTTTTGAACTAAATGTGTTTAAAAAGTGATTTTTCTAATTTGAAGGCTTAAAATAACTAGAACCTTTTTTTCCAGAGAAAATTTCCTCAATTAAAGGATGTTTAATTGGCTCATCAGAATCATCACTTAAAAGATTTTGTTCTGAGACATATGCTTCATAGGTTATTTCGTCATTTTCAGCTAATAAATGGTAAAAGGGCTGATCTTTTCTAGGTCTCACATTTTTTGGGATAGATTGATACCATTCCTCAGAATTATTAAATTCAAAATCAACATCATAAATCACACCTCTAAACTCAAAATGTTTATGTTTTACAATATCACCTATGGAAAATTTTGCTTTTTGAATTGCCATTTAGTTTAGTATGGGTATTTAAAAATAAAAATCAATAAGAAAAATTAAAGTTTTTATCGAAATATTATTTATGTTAATATCCTTTTAGTGAATAAATCATTTTTAAAGTTTCTTACCGATTTTGGGCCATTAGTTATTTTTTTTTACTACTACTACGATAGTGAAAAAGATTTAAAAATTGCTATTCCTCCATTTATTATTGCGACAATTGTGGCATTAGTAGTAGTGTGGTTATTAGAAAAAAAAGTACCAAAAGTTCCTCTTATCAGTGGAATATTAATTACTTTATTTGGAGGATTAACAATCTATTTTAATAATCCAGTATTCATTTATATCAAACCCACAATTATAAACATTTTATTTGGTCTTGCTTTAATATTTGGAAGATATTTTACCGTCGAACCTGTTCTAAAAAAATTGATGGGTAAATCAATTTCATTAACTAATGAGGGTTGGGAAATATTAAATAAAAGATGGATATATTTCTTTTTTGGTTTAGCGATTTTAAATGAATTAGTTTGGAGAACACAGTCTGAGGAATTTTGGGTAAATTTTAAAGTTTGGGGTTTATTACCTATAACTTTTATTTTTACAGCTTTTCAAATTGGATTGATAAACAAATATAAAACAAATGAATCATAGCTTAAAACTTGTAGTAAATAATATTGATATAAAAAGACTAGAAGATAGTCATTTTTTTGAAAAAGATGAATTAAAAATTATACTAGATTTATATGCAAAAATGGTTTCGGAAGGTTCATGGAAAGATTATGGGCTTAGTATCTCAAGTAAACAAGTTGGTTTCAGTGTTTTTAAAAATGCTGCTGAAAATGCACTTTATAAAATTTGCAAAAATTTCAAACCTAAGAATAAAAATCTTAAATATTTAATAACAGATACTAACGGAAAAATATTAAAAAATTCATCAGAGCTAAGCTTATTATTAAAAAATACCAACTGGAAAAAACTTTAAAAAAAATTATCTTCTTTGACCAAAAAGTCTTAAAAGCATAATGAATAGATTAATGAAATCTAAATAAAGAGTTAGGGCGCCCATTACAGCTTTCTTGCCCATTAACTCGCCTGTGTCACTAGCAACATACATATTTTTAATTTTCTGAGTATCGTATGCTGTAAGACCAACAAATATTAAAACACCTAAAACTGAAATCACAAAGTACATCATTGAGGACTTCATAAATATATTTACTAACGACGCAATAATTATACCAATTAAACCCATCATTAAAAATGAACCAAATTTAGTTAAATCTCTTTTTGTTGTGTACCCATAAATACTCATTGCTCCAAAAGTTGCGGAACATATAAAGAAAACTCTTGTAACACTTAAACCAGTATAAATTAATAAAATTGATGATAGTGACAAACCCATTAAAGCGGCAAAAACCCAAAAAGTTGTTTGAGCTTTTGATGCACTCATTTTATTAATTCCAAAACTCATATAAAAAACAATACCTAAAGGCGCAAGCATAACTAGCCATTTAAGTCCTGACATGTAAATAGCATTCCCTATTTGAGTTAGACCAACTATAGCTCCACTATCACTCGTTACCACTGACATTTTAAAAGTCAGAAGGGCAATTATTCCTGTTAACAATATTCCTGTTGCCATATAGTTATAAACTTTTAGCATATAGGCTCTTAGGCCTTCATCTGTTACAACAGTTGATTCACTAACTGCAGCTTTGGCTCGTGCAAGAATTCCTTTTTTATCAAATTCCATAATTCTCAAAATATATAGTCTTTTACTAATTATTCAAGATGTCATAAAAGATAAATAAAAGATTTAATTCAAAAAAACCTTTATGAACTACAAAAAATTAGGAAATACTGATCTTGATGTAAGTACAATTTGTCTCGGGACAATGACATGGGGCGAACAAAATACTCAAGAGGAAGGTTTTGAACAAATGAATTACGCTTTAGACCAAGGTGTAAATTTTTGGGATACTGCTGAATTATATGCGATACCACCAAAAGAAAAAACTTACGGTAAAACAGAAGAAGTAATTGGAAATTGGTTTAAAAAATCAAAAAAAAGAGAAAAAGTAATTCTTGCAACTAAAGTTGCAGGACCTGGGCTTGATTGGATTAGAGGTGGAGGAAATCAGTATGATGAAAAAAATTTAAATGAAGCAGTAAACGGAAGTTTAAAAAGATTAAAAACTGATTACATAGATCTATATCAACTTCATTGGCCTGAACGAAAAAGTAATTTTTTTGGGAGACTTGGGTATCAACATATAGAGGAAAATGATTGGAACAAATTTGAGAATATTCTTAGTTCTTTAGATAAAATTATTAAAAGTGGTAAAATTAGATATATAGGGCTTTCCAATGAAACTGCGTGGGGTCTTTCGAAGTTTTTGGAAATATCTAAATTAAAAAATCTTCCTCGTATAATGTCAGTTCAAAACCCTTATAGTCTTTTGAATAGGACCTATGAAGTAGGTCTTGCTGAAGTCTCAATACGGGAAAAGAGTGGTTTATTAGCTTATTCTCCTCTTGCCTTTGGATACTTAACTGGAAAATACAAGAATGGAAAATTGCCTAAAAATTCAAGAATGAAATTATTTGGTGACCAATTTGTGAGATATAAAACAAAAAACGGTCAATTAGCTATAAATAAATACGATGAAATAGCAAATAAACATGAATTAAATTTCGCTCAAATGAGTTTAAAATTTTGTGAACTTCAACCTTTCATGACAAGTGTAATAATTGGAGCTACGACAATGGATCAGTTGAAAACTGATATAGAAAGTGTAAATATAAATTTGACTGAAGAGGTAATAAATGAGATTAATGAAGTACAAAAAATTTATCCAAACCCATGCCCATAATTAGAAAAGTTTTATTTTTATCAACAATAATTTTGGTAGTTTCACTATCTAATGCATACGCAAATAATCTTAAAAAAGTTGGAAAATTTAAAGATTGGGAGGTGATGGTAATGTCAGAAACATCAGGCAAAGTGTGTTTTGCTCAGTCAGCACCTGTTCTACAAGCTCCAAAAAAGAGTAAAAGAGATGCAAGATTATTTGTAACTTTTAGACCTAATGAAAAAATTTCAAATGAGATCAGCACGACTGCAGGTTATGAATTTAATAAAAATAATTCTGTTTTAGCAACCTCAGGTAATAATAAATTTAAGTTTGATATAAAACAACAAGGTTTTGCCTGGATGACAAGTAATAAAAAAGAAAAGATCATGGTTAAAGTGATGAAAAAAGGATCAAGAATCATGGTTACTGGTTACAATGAAAAAGGTTCTCAAACTATAGATCATTATTCACTGCTTGGATTTACAAAAGCATATAGTACTGCAAAAAAAGCTTGCAGTTGATAAATGAGATTAAAAAAAAGAATTGTTTTAGCTTACTCGGGTGGATTAGATACTTCTGTAATTCTAAAATGGCTTCAAGAAAATTATAATGCTGAAGTAATTTGCTACACTGCAGATATTGGACAAGAAATTAATCGAAAAAAAATCATATCTAATGCTAAAAAATTTGGAGTTAAAAGTATAATTATTAATGATTTAAAAGATATTTTTGTAAAAGATTATATTTATCCAATGATAAGAGGTCATGCAGTTTATGAAGGTGTATATTTATTAGGAACTTCAATTGCAAGACCACTTATTGCGAAAGATCAAATTAAAATTGCAAAAAAGTATAAAGCATTTGCAGTTTCTCATGGTGCTACTGGTAAAGGAAATGATCAAGTTAGATTTGAACTTGGATATCATTATTTTGGTCCAAAAATAAAAATTATTGCACCTTGGAGAATATGGAAACTAAAATCTAGAACAGATTTAATCAATTATGCAAAAAAATATAATATTTCTATTCCTAAAGATAAAAAAGGTGCGCCTCCTTTTTCTGTGGATGACAATTTATTTCACACTTCAACAGAGGGAAAAGTTTTAGAAAATCCAAAAAATTCAGCTCCAGAATTTATTTTTCAAAGAATCGTTTCACCTGAAAAAGCTCCAATCAAACCAACAATTGTTACTATAAATTTTAAAAATGGAGATCCAGTTGCGGTTAATGGAAAAAATTTAAGGCCTTCAAAACTGCTTGAAAAGTTGAATCAATTAGCTGGAAAGAATGGAATCGGAAGAGTTGATCTTGTTGAAAACAGATTTCTAGGAATTAAATCAAGAGGAGTTTACGAAACACCAGGTGGAACATTATTAATTCATGCTCACAGAGCAATTGAATCAGTAACTTTAGATAGAGAAACAATGCATAAAAAAGACAACATAATGCCAAAATATGCAGAGCTTATTTATAATGGTTATTGGTATTCCAAGGAAAGGTTTAAACTTCAAAAAGTTGTCGATCTCAAAAGAAATAAAGTTAACGGGTCAGTTAAACTTAAACTTTATAAAGGTAATATTACAATTCAATCTAGAGTCACAAAAAGCACAGCCTACTCATTAAAGAAGGTTTCATTTGAAGAAAACAAATCGTTTAATAAATCGAATGTAGAGAAATTTATAAATTTCCATAAAAAAAAGTTAAGAAACTAGCTAATTATTTGAGGACAATTTAGAGATTGTTTATTTTTGAAAAAAACATAATTTAAATTTATGGAATCACTTAAAAATTGGATGAGAGATACTGCAAATATTTTGTTTGATGATAGTAAAAACGATCTTAGATCATTACCAAAAACAGTAAGGTTACAAATTTTATTAGTTTTAAGTTTTATTTGGACCACAGTTTTTAGCTTATACGTTTTCTCATACACAACTTTTGTTTTTGGTTGGACAGGACTTTTTTTAGCACACATTGGTTTAATATTTGCAGTGTATATGACCTTTAAACATTTCCATAGAGCTGAAGAAAATTCAGCTAGCGTTTTTAAGACTAAAAATTTTGATCCATTCAAAATAATGGTTCTTGTTTTTGTAATTGTGTTTATATTCGTCTTCTCCAAAGGAATTGAAGTATTAACTAGCCCGAACCCATATTCTTATTCAATTCCCTATGATGGTTCTTCAAAATCAGTATTTGAAAAATGGCTACCATTTAGTAAAGATAAGTAATGGAAAAAATAGCAAAAAATTTACAACTTGTTTTGATGGTTATCATTTTGATAAGCACGGTAATTGCAGTCGGTATTGAAATAAGTAAAATGTTCTATAATCGATCAGTAACATTAGCTGATTTGCTATTAATGTTCCTATATTTAGAAGTTCTAGCAATGGTAAGAGTTTTTTGGAACCAGCAATCAATTAGTATTACTTTGCCATTGTTGATAGCCATTACTGCTCTAGCACGATTTATTATCCTTCAAGGAAAAGAAATGGATCCAACTGCATTGGTTTATGAAGCTATAGCGATTGTTTTAATTGCTGGAGCAATTGTAATCTTGAGATTGAGACACAGCGATAAATTAGGTCTTAAGAAAAAAAAATCAAAATAATTTAGTATGAATTTTGAAGCTTCAAGGGCTAAGGCCTTAGACAAATTAAATTATTTTGTAGAAAATAATCTTTCAGAATACTCTAAACTTAGAAATTTTGATTTTGGACCAGAAAATAGATCCAATATTTCTTGTTTATCTCCTTACATTACTCACGGAATTATTAGTGAAAAAGAAGTAATTGAAAAATCACTTGGTAAATTTTCTTTCTCAAAAAATGAAAAGTTTATACAAGAAGTTTTGTGGCGTACATATTGGAAAGGTTGGTTAGAATTAAGACCAAATGTTTGGTCAGATTATTTGATAGAATTAAATAAAATCAGTGAAGATTTTCAAAAAAATCAGAATTACATTAATGCTGTAGAAGGAAAAACTAACATTGAATGCTTTAATAAATGGGTAAATGAGCTAAAGGAAAACAACTATTTACATAATCACACAAGAATGTGGTTTGCTAGTATTTGGATTTTTACTTTAGAACTACCTTGGCAATTAGGTGCAGAATTTTTTATGCAACATCTTTATGATGGAGACGCTGCATCAAATACTCTTGGATGGAGATGGGTCGCTGGTATTCAAACTCAAGGAAAACATTATTTGGCAAGTGAATGGAATATAAAAAAATTTACTAATAATAGATTTAATAATGTTAAATTAAATGAAAATGCTCCTCCAAAAGTATCTCAAAGAACTTACCCAGTCATAAAAAAAGATTTTAATAATCCACAAAATATAGAGGATAAAAATCTATTAATTTTTGAGAATAATCTCTCTTTTGAAATCACTGATTTTCAAAATAATAAATTTAAAAAAATTTATTTAATTTCTAATAAAAATGAAAATAGGTCTATAAAACTTAGTGAAAAAGTAGTAAAATTTAAATCTTTATTAATCGAAGACCAAGAACAAAGATTAAAAGCTATGTCTATTGATTGTGAAGTCATAGATATAAGTGAAATTAAAAAAAATGTAAATTGTTATAGTTTATATCCAACAGTGGGTGAAAACTTAGACTATCTAAATTCAAATAATATAAAAATAGATTTTTTATATAGAAAACTTGATCAGTATTCTTGGCAATATTGTAATAAAGGTTTTTTCAATTTTAAAAATTATATTCCTAAAATAATTTCAACTTTCAATTAAAACCACCTGAACATTCCAATAATGCCAGCTGTTGCATAAAAGAATTGTAAAAATAATATTCCTCTATGGCCACCCCTATAAGCCCAAATTCCAATTAAGATTGCAGATATAAGTAATAAGCAAAAACCAAAAAACTCTATACCAATATTCATTGCTACAAATAATGAATACAATATTGCGGTAATAACCCCTGCCCATTCAAAAATTTTATTATTCATAAAAGTTTTTTAAAATTAATATAAAGAATCTTAGAATAATTATTCATATCTGTCATATTATCTTTTGCAGATTGATCAAATTTTTCTAATGCTCCATCACCTAATTGATCCTCTAAAGCTTTTTTATATTCTGGCACACATCCCCATTCATTGACCGTTGTATCCTTTATTTCAATATGAAATTGAATTCCATAAGCGTGATCTTTATATTTAAAAATTTGATATTTAGTAACAGGTGATGAGGCTAACAAAGTAACATCTTTATTATTTTCTATTCCTTGAACCTCATATGAGTGCCATTGCAAACTTTTAATTTCATCAGGAAATTTAGAAAATAAATTATCTCGATTTTTTTCTTTGGTAAAATTGATATTCATCATACCAATTTCAGCTGGACTAGACTTTACAACTTGACCTCCAACTACTTCACCTAGTAACTGACAACCTAAACAAAAACCTAAATAAGGTTTTTTTAAATCAACAACAAACTCTTTAATTTTTTTTTTTTCTTCAATTAACCAAGGATATTCTTTTTCCATATAAGTATCCATTGGACCACCCATACAAAACATCCCATCAAATTTACTTAAATCATTTGGGATTTTCTCACCCTCATCTAGCTCAATTGTAGTGAGATTTAATCCATCAGCTAACATAAGATCTTTTATGTAACCAGGATCTTCAATTTTAATGTGTTGTAAAATTATTATGTTCAATAATCTTAACTTAGCTTAGAACACTTCTTAGAACAATATTTTACTCTTTCCCAATTTAATCTCCATTTCTTACGCCAAACAAAAGGCCTTTTACAAACAGGACAAATTTTTGAGGGAAGATTTTCTTTTTTCACTAAATTGTATTTTGTTTAATAAATTTATCCGCAGCTGACAAAATCAATTTTTTTCTATCAGTTTTCATTTTATCAAAAATTCTAACCATCATTGAAAGTCTTGGATTTTTCAAAAAAAATTTTCTATTGCGATCAATAAATCTCCAATAAAGTCCATCCATTGTGTTGCACCATTCACCTTTTTTAAAATCCATCATTTTCATAAAATAACTTGATCCACATATATAAGGTTTAGTAGCAAATATTCCTCCATCACTAAACAATCCCATTCCATAAACATTAGGCACCATTACCCAATCTGAAGAATCTACAAACATCTCCATAAACCATTTATAAACAATGGTAGGTTTTATTTCACAAAGATTCATAATGTTAGATAAAATCATTAATCTTTCAATGTGATGAGACCATCCATAATTTAAGGCATTCTTAATTGCATAATCAAGAGGAGGTAATCCAGTTGTGCCCTCATACCAGGATTTTTTCATTTTTCTATTTTGTTTAAAAAAGTTTCCAGTTTCTATTTCGTTTGAATAACTTTGATAAATTCCTCTCATAAACTCTCTCCAACCAATTACCTGACGTATGTAACCCTCAAGTGAATTTAATCTTATCTTTTTACTTTTGTGAAATTCTAAAACTTTTTTAATAATAAATTCTGGGGTAATCAAACCTAAGTTAATGTATGGACTTAATGCGCTATGAAATAAGACATTATCTTTTTGATCAACAGCATCCTCATAATCTCCAAATAAATTTGATTTTTCTTTAATAAAAAAATTTAAAAGCTTGATGACATCATTATATTCAGTAGCGAACCAAAAATTATCAGTTTTCCCTGGATGATCTTTGAATAATTTTTCAATAATTGGTTTTAACTTTTTAGTATGATTAGTTTCATTTATTTTTGGAAATTTTGGAATTGAAATATTTTTTGGTAATTTATTTCTATTATCTTCATCAAAGCTCCATTTACCCCCAATTGGGTTTCCATCTGAACCCATTAAAATCCCTGATTTTTTTCTGACATCTTTGTAAAAAGTTGCCATGAACGGTTTTTTTGATTTAGATAAATATTGTTTAAATTCCTCTCTTGAATTTAAAAACATTGGAGTTTGTACAACATTCCATTTTATTTTTTCTTTTTTAAGGAATTGATTTATTTTTTTTTCAAAAAATTTATCTTCAACTTCAAAACTTGAAATCTCTTTAATTTTTTTTGAAATAATTACTTTTTTTAATTTTTTTAAATAATCATCTTTAAATTCTTTATCCTCAATTTTAATATACTCTAATTTAAATCTATTTCTTTTAAGACTATCTGCATGTGAACGCATTGATGATAAAAAAAGAAGTATTTTTTGTTTATGATGTTTTTCATACGTACATAATTGGTAATCTTCAGCCATAAAAAATAGGTGATCCTTTTTGAAGCGGTCCAAGTATTTTGATGGAAATAATTGATTACCCAGTATAAAAAATAACTTCATAGTTAAATATAACGAATAAAATTTTTTATGTCAGGAAAATATCTTATTTTTGGTGCGACAGGTTCAATCGGATCTAGCTTAGCTGATCAACTGGTAAACTCAGGAAATTCTGTTCATTTAGTTGGAAGAAATGAAAATGAAACAAAAAGTATTTCGGAAAAACTTGGTTGTACTTTTACTATTGCCGATGTTTTAGAAGATGGATTTATTGAAAAGGTTAAAAATGACATTTCAGATATAAAAGGTATTGCTTATTGTGTTGGTTCAATAGATTTAAAACCTTTGAGAATGGTTAATGAAAATGATTTTAATAAATGTATGAAATTAAATCTCTATTCGGCAGTTGAAGTTATTAAAGGTTATCAAGAAAATTTAAAAAAAAATAAAGGTTCTATAGTTTTATTCTCTACAGTAGCAGCACAAAGAGGATTTACTAATCATACGATAATTGCTTCGGCTAAAGCAGCTGTTGAGGGATTAACTGTTTCATTAGCTGCTGAATTTGCTCCAAATATTAGAGTTAATTGTATTGCACCAAGTTTAACTAATTCAAAGATTGCAGAACCAATGCTGAAAAATAAAGCATTATCAGATGGAATAGCGAAAGCTCATCCTTTAAAAAGATTGGGTGAAGGAAAAGACTCGGCTTCACTTGCAAAATTTCTCATTACTGATGATAGTTCATGGGTTACTGGTCAGATTATTGCCGTTGATGGTGGTAGATCAAAACTTTCTTAAAGTGAGTAAATTTTTTATTTCCATATTTTTATTTTTAGTTTCTATAAATGTTTCATTTGCAGAAAATCTTATTTTTAAAAAAATTGTAGATTTAAATGACCCATGGGGCTCTACATTCATCAACAATAATAAACTATTGATTACAGAAAAAAGTGGGAAAATTAAAATGATTAGTCTTAATTCTAAAAAAATCTCTGAAGTTAATCATAATCTTAATTATCTAGAGCATGGTCAGGGAGGTTTGTTAGATATTCTGTTTAAAGATGGTTTTGTTTATATTTCATATTCAGAAAATAGAGGAAGTGGAAAAACAAGTACTTCAATAGCTAAAGCAAAATTTGATGAAAAAAGATTAAATTTTAAAAATATTTTTCAGGCAAACCCTCCCATTAACTCAGGATATCACTTTGGATCAAGGTTGGCGATTAAAGATAATTTCTTATTTGCTTCAGCTGGTGAAAGAGGTGAAGGAATGATTGCTCAGGATCCAACAAAACATCCTGGAAGTATTATTAGAATTAATATTGATGGGAGTATTCCTAAAGATAACCCAAAATTTCTAGGAAAATCTGACTGGCAACCAGAAATTTATCAAATAGGAATTAGAAATCCTCAGGGTTTAACTTTATCTTCATTTGATAAAAAAATTTATATGAGCAACCATGGTGCAAGAGGTGGTGATTGGTTTGGTGAAGCAAAAAAAGGTGAAAACTATGGATGGAAAATTCTAGGGTGGGGAGGTACAAATTATTCTGGTATTCCAATTGGTCCAAAATGGAAACCAGGTTTTACAAAAGCAATACATTATTGGGTACCTTCAATTGCTACAAGTGCAATAACTATCTACAAGGGTAAAGAATTTAGTGATTGGAATGGACATGCGTTAGTTACCTCACTTAAAGACCAATCCTTAAGAAAACTAATTTTCAATGATCTATCAAATGTTAAAGAAGATATTATCTTTAAAAATGAAATAGGAAGAATAAGGGATATACAAGTGCATCCAAATGATGGAAAAATTTATTTTTTAGCAGGAGATAGTTTATGGCTGATGGAAAAAAGTTAATTCAAATTTTATTAATTTTAATTGGAATTTTTTTAAATAATTGTTTAAGTATTGCAATGGAGAAACCTTATCACCATCTTCCAGATGGAACTTTTAGAAACCCTGAGGGATCTCCTGTAAGATCAAAAGATGTAAAATTTTCATACAGAACATTTATTAAAGAAAAAAAGAAAATTGATATTACTGTTCCAAAAGATCATGTCATCGATAAAAAAATTGTTAAAGAAAATTTAGAGAAATTTAAAGATGATGATTATATTGCTTGGATAGGGCATGCTACATTCTTAATTAAATTAGGTGAGACAACTATTATTACAGATCCAGTTTTTTCAAAAAATGCAGGACCTTTGATATTTGGACCAAAGAGATATGTCGAGCCAGCTATTCAGTTAAAAGAAATTCCAAAAACAGATGTATTTCTGCTTACTCATAATCATTATGACCACCAAGATATGTCAACTATTAGAGGATTTCCTTATAAAGATGCAAAGGTTTTGCTCCCACTTAAGCTTGGTAAATATTTTCAAAGATACAAAGATGTAAATGAAATGGATTGGTATGATGAAATAAAAATTAACAATGATTTAAAAATTACATTATTGCCTGCGGTTCATTGGTCAAAAAGAAGTTTAACAGATATGAACAAAACCCTTTGGGGAAATTTTTTAATTGAATATAAAAATAAAAAAATATTGTTTGCGTGTGATACTGGCTATGGAAATATTTATAAAGACTTAGGTAAAAAATACGGACCAATTGACCTAACGATGATCAATATTGGGGCCTATGATTTTAGACCGATGTTTGAAAAATCAATTTATCATACTACACCTGAAGAGGCACTAAAAGTTGCCCAAGATTTAAGGAGTAAAAAAGTTTTAGGAACTCACTGGGGTACTTTTGTATTATCTTTAGAACCTATAATGGAACCTCCGTTAAGATTTAAAGCTAGTGCGGAAAAATATGGTTTTAAAAAAGAGGATGCTATTATTTATAAAATTGGTGAGTTTGGATCGTTAAAAAAATTACTTAATTACAATTAGCTATCTAATAATTTTTTTTTAGCTTTTTCAAATTCTTCCTGAGTTAAAACACCATCTTTTAAAAGATTGTTTAATTTGTCAATTTCCTCACTTAAATTTTTTTTATTATCAAGAGAATTTTCATTCTCATCATTTTTTAAATTTGCTTCCTCCTTAAGTGCGCTTTTAGCCTCTGACCCTTTCATTATCGCACTAACACCTAAATAAAGTACAAAAGCAAAAATTGGTATAACAAGACCAAAAAAAATTATTTTTTCCATTAATTAATCTTCATCGTCCTCTCTCCAATTTTTTTCGTACATTAACCAAGCAGCATATATTACTGAAAATGTTCCTGCAATCATACCATAATCAAATCCAGTTTGCTGATCATATAAGTACCAACCTAGTTGAGTTGCTCCTATGGGAGGTATTGTAAGAATGGCCATAATAATTGCAATCCTGTAAGGGTATTTAGGTTTTTTCATAAAATAATTTTACAACAAAAAACTATAATTTAAGATTTAGATCTAAATATGTGACTAAATACACCTGACCAAATTAATTCATAGTTACAACTATCTAAAAACTTAAATGTTTTATTTTCTTTTATATTTTTATCATGAATTTCTACACAAATTAATTCAGGTTTATGTTTATCAAAAGATAAACTTTGAAGAACTTTAAAATCTGCACCTTCGACATCAATGTCTAGAAGATCAATTTTTTTTTCTATTTTAGATTTTTTTAAAATTTCATCTAAAGTCAAAGCTTGTATTTTTTTTTCTTTAATTGGACCTTGGAAAACCTTTTTTGCTTGCTCATATTCAATTGTGCTTAACTGACTCAATTCTTTTTGATAATACATATTTAACGTTTCATGTTTATTTGAAATAGCAAAATTATAATTTAAATCTTTTGGCCTAAGATGATTAAATAAATCAATTGAAAAACTATGAATATCTATATTTATTCCTTTCCAACCTTTTTTATATAATAAGAAAGTATTATTTCGATGTATTGGATGGTAACAACCAGCATCAATAAAAAAACCATCATTCTTATTTTTGAAATAATCAAAGATTATTAAATCTTCCCCATCCATTGAATATGACTTTTTGGATATAAAATATTTATGCTTAATATAAATATTATGAATAATATGTAATTTCTTTTTAATTATTTCATACATTTTCATAGAATAATTAAATTTGAGATTTTAGTAAAATCTATTTTTGCGATCTTTTGAAACAATCAATCGTATTTTTTAATAAACAAGCGATTGTCATTGGTCCTACTCCGCCAGGTACCGGCGTTAATGCTTTGGCATTTTTAGAAACCTCCTCAAATGCTACATCACCCACAATTCCTTTATCAGTCTTATTGATACCAACATCTATTACAATAGTATCTTTTTTAACCCAATCGCCTTTTACAAGTTCAGGTATTCCAACTGCTGCAACAATGATATCTGCCTCAAGACATTCAGCTTTTAAATCTTTTGTTCTTGAATGTGTGATTGTTACAGTACAATTTTCTTTTAAAAGAAGTTGTGTCATTGGCTTTCCATTCAAATTTGATCTACCAACTACGACTGCTTTCTTTCCACTTAAATTTGGTTCAATTTTCTTTATCAACAAATAACATCCTAATGGTGTACAAGGCACCGAACTTTCATAACCAGATGAAAGATTACCAACATTCATAGGATGAAAACCATCCACATCTTTAGAAGGATCAATGGCTTCTATAACTTTTTGTTTATCTATATGTTTTGGAAGGGGTAACTGAACTAAAATACCTGATACTGAATTATCTCTATTAAGTTCCTTAATTTTTTCTAAAACAACCTTTTCCTCAACCGAATCTGGATATTTTATAACATCAGATTTAAGACCAACTTCATTGGCTGATTTTTCTTTGTTTCGAACATAAATCTGACTTGGGGTCAAGTCACCAATTAAAATTACTGTTAATCCAGGTACTTTGTTATATTTCACTTTTAATTCAGATACTTCTTTTTTTAATTCTTCTCTGAGAAGTGCTGCCTCTTTTTTTCCATCTATTAAAATCATAAATAATTAAAAAATTATTGGTGCAATGTAGAGCTTCATACACATTTCTATAAACCAAATCAATAGAAGTAAAATTATTGGTGAAATATCTAAGGCACCTAAATTTGGTAAAAATTGTCTAATTTTATTTAAAAAAGGATTAGTTAATCTATAGGTTAGTTCTAAAATTGAATAAACAAATCTGTTTTGTGTATTTAAGATATTAAAAGCAATCAACCAACTTATAACTACATTTGCTATCACAACATAAGAATAAAGTTTTAATATCTGTAAAACTAAGTAAAAAATAGCAATCATTTTTTTTCGATATAAATTGACTGACTTGGAAAAGCAAAAGAAGCTTTATTACTTTCTACAATTTGTTTAATTTCTAGTGCTAAACGCTCTTTTACTGAAAGCCACTCATTCCAACTATCTGTTTTTGTAAAACAACGAACATACATATCTATTGAACTGTCTGAAAACTTATCCACTCTCACCGCAATGCCTATACTTGTATTAAAATCATCATTCTTATTTATATGATTTTCAATCTGATTTCTTATAGTTTTTAATTGATCGACTGTAGTGTCATACTGGAGAGTAATTATCCAACTTATCAACCAATTTGAAGTTTCGCTAATATTAATAACTGCATTTTCTGCAAATTGAAAATTTGGAATAATAGCTAAAGATTTATCAAATTTTCTAATTGTAGTAGATCTAAAACCAATTTTTTCAACAATGCCCTCAATTATTCCATCAACTAAAATCCAATCACCAATTTTAAATCTCTTTTCTACAAGAACTAAAATTCCTGAAATTAAATTTTTAAATAAATCTTGTGCTCCTAAAGCTACAGCCACGCCAAATAAACCAAGTCCGGCAATAATAGGTCCAATTTTAATACCCCATAATTCTAAAACTGCTGCCAAACCTAAAATAAAGATAAGAACTTTTAATGATTTAATTATCCAACCAATTAATTCTCTGGTTAGAAGTTTATCAAGACCACTTAAAATGTATGACACTGGTTCTATAATTTGATGAATTATCCAAAAAATTAAAATTGTAATTAAAGTTCTATTAATAGTATCAACAACCTCTCTTCCCTCAATTGAAAATGTCATATAATAGCTAGCAATAAAAAAACCTAAAACAATTGGTAAAAATCTTGCTGGTCCAATTAAGGCATTTACGAAAGTATCGTCTAATTTGTTTGTAGTCCTTTTAGAAATAATTTCTAATTTTTTAATTATAAGTTTACTTATAAGTCCTCTAAAAATTAGAAAGATTAAAAAAATCCCAATTCCAATTAATATTTGAAAAATATCTACTCCAAAGATTCCTTTATTCCATACTGATAGAAATATTTCTGAAAAATTTTCTATTAATTCCATAATCAAATTTTATATAACAAAAACTCCTCTTCTCCAGGATTAAAAAGAAATATTTTTTTCCATTTAATTTCATTCAATATATTTGAGGTTTTTTCACCAATACACATTAAATTTGTATCCATCCATATGTTTTCTGCTCGATAAATCTTTATGAAATTTAAAAGACTAGAGGCACTATTTTGAGAATACACATATACTATATCTGGCATATTCACTTTCAATTCCTTAATAAAATTTTCATCAAATTTTTGATTATGGCTTACTCGGTAATTAATGATTCTTTTAATATTGTAACCTTCATTCAAAAGCTGCTTGCCCAAATCGACTGAAATTGTTTCTCCACTGACATAAAGTAGTGGTTTATCTTTAATTTCATAATTCTGTAAAATTAATTCCTTTAAATTTGAAACATTTCCTTCAGCAGAAATTGTATTTTGGAATCCTGCAGTTCTTGCTTTTTTTTCAGTTATATTTCCAACACAAAAGCATGTAATATCTTTATCAAATTTATTTAAATCTAAAAATTTTATAGCGTTAGCACTCGTAAAAATAATTCCGCCATATTCAAAAATTTTAATTTTTTCATAATTAATTTTTTCTATAGTTAATAATGGAAGATGGGAAACTTGATGACCTAATGATTTAAATTTCAAAATCATTTCTGAACAATCCTCTAAAGGTCTAGTTAATAAAATATGCATACTATCTTTTATATGAATTATTTGATTTAGTTTTTAAAATTTCACCAATTTCTTTTCCAATTTCTCTATATTTATCAATCTTTTTAATTTTTTTTTCGTAAAATCTTTTTGAACCATCTAAGGAAAAAAGTTCTGCTTCAACAATAATATTCTCTCCATCAATTATGGAATGTGCTCCAATAGCAGTTTCACAATCTCCTTCCAAAACCTTTAAAATATTTCTCTCTGAATGAGCTCTTTTGTAAGTTTCTTCATGATTAACTTTTTTTAAAAGAGAAATTATCTCTTGATCATCTTCTTTACATTGTAACGCAATAATACCTTGACCTACACTTGGAATTATTTCCTCAATTTTAAATATTTCTGTAATTTCATTTTCAAGTTGTAAATATTTTAGTCCTGCGTAAGATAAAATTATTGCATCATACAAACCGTCTTTTAATTTTTTTATTCTAGTATCAACATTGCCTCTAATAAGTTTACAATTAATATCAGGTCTTATTTTTTTAATTTGAAATTCTCTTCTGAATGAAGATGTTCCCACAATCGATTTAACATCTAACTCTTTTAATTTTTTTTTATCTTTGGAAATTAATATTTCTTTTGGATCATTTCTTTCTAAAAATGCATCTGTTATTAATCCATCTGTTTCAATAGCTGGTAAATCTTTAAGAGCATGAACTGCTATATCAATACTTTTATCTTGAAGTTCTTTTTCTATGTTACTTGAAAATAAACCTTTACCTCCAAATTCAGATAGTCTTGAATCTTTAACTTGATCACCTTTTGTAGTAATTGACTTAATGATAATATCCTCATCACTTAAGCTCGAATTTTTAATAATAACTTCCTTAGCTTTTTGTGCGTAGAGCAAAGCTAATTTACTACCTCTGGATCCAATTATAATCTTTTTAATCATTAATAAATTTATTTCTTTTTTGTATTGAGATTGTACAATTAATAAAAACTATTTGAATGAGTAAAAAGCCCTTAATTCTCGGAATAGAGTCAAGTTGTGACGAAACAGCAGCATCCATAATATCAGAAAATGATCAAGGAAATCCTATTGTCTTATCTAATATTGTGTCAAGCCAAGTGGATATCCACAAAGAATTTGGTGGTGTTGTCCCTGAACTTGCTGCTCGATCTCACATAGAAAAAATTGACTGGATAGTCCAAAAAGCAATTGATGATAGTGGAAAAAAAATTGACGAAATAGACGCTATTGCATCAACAGCAGGACCTGGTTTGATTGTTTGTCTCTCAGTTGGATTAAGTTTTGGAAAAGCTTTTGCTACTTCTTTAAATAAACCATTTATAGCCGTAAATCATTTGGAAGGTCATGCTTTAAGTCCTAAACTAAATTCAAAATTAGATTATCCATATTTACTTTTATTAATTTCAGGGGGTCATTCACAATATTTGAGTGTAAAAAATTTAAGTAAATATAAAAGACTTGGAACAACTATTGATGACGCTATAGGAGAAGCATTCGATAAAACTGCAAAACTTTTAGGTATAGATTTTCCTGGCGGCCCACAAATAGAAGTTTTTGCAAAAAAAGGAGACCCAAATAAATATAAATTACCTAAACCAATTTTTAATAAAGGTGGTTGTAATTTATCTTTTGCTGGACTCAAAACATCAATATTAAAAATCTCAAAACAAATTAAAACTGATCAAGAGAAATTTGATCTTGCAGCATCTTTTCAAAAAACAGTAATAGAAATTTTATATAAAAAAACAAAAGTTGCTTTTACTGAATTTGAAGAACAGATTAAACCAAAAGAAAAAAAATTCGTTGTTGCTGGTGGTGTTGCTGCAAACAGAGTGATTAGAAATATGTTAATTAAACTTTGTGAAGAAAAAAATTATAAAGCTATTTTTCCTCCTATTGAATTATGTGGTGATAATGCAGCAATGATTGCAATGGTTGGATTAGAAAAATTCAAACTGAAGCAATTCGATAAATTAGATTATCCCGCAAAACCAAGATGGCCTCTAGATGAAGATGCTGTGTTTTTAAAGGGTGCTGGAGTTCAGTTGTGAGAAGAAATTATTGGTTAATGAAATCAGAACCAGATGTCTGGTCTATTGAACAACAAAGAAAAGCTGGGAGTAAAGGAGCTTCTTGGGATGGTGTTAGAAATTACCAGGCTGCAAAAAACTTAAAATTGATGAAAAGGGGTGATCAATGTTTTTTTTATCACTCAAACATTGGTAAAGAAATTGTTGGAATTATAGAAGTTATAAAAGAAGCTTATTTAGATAAATCAGACCAAACTGGACGATTTGTAGCCGTAACTGTAAAATTTATCAAAAAACTTAATAAGCCCATTACTTTGGAAAATATAAAGAAAAATAAGGAATTAAGCCATTTATCTTTAATCAAACAAAGCCGATTGTCTGTTATGCCTATTGATTCTAAAAGCTGGAAAATTTTAAACAACATGGGTAAAATTTAGTATAAATATATAAATAACAGCATATGCCAAAAAAAAAGAAAAAAAATAAACCTAAAAAAAAATCTTCCAAAAAAAAAGGAAAAAAAATCAAAAAAAAATCCCAAAAAAAAAGAAAAATTTTAACTAAGAAAAAAAGCTCAAAGAAAAAAGAAAATTCTCAACCTTCTGAAGTTGTATTTAAAAATAGATCTGAATGGATAAGAAGTAGTCTTGTTAATAAAGCTCAATATCAGAAGAAATATAACGAGTCGATAAAAAATAATAATGCATTTTGGAAAAAAGAGGGAAAAAGAATTACTTGGATAAAGCCATATAAAAAAATTAAAGACATTAAGTATAGCAAAGATGAAGTTAGAATTAAATGGTTCGAAGATGGAACATTAAATGCATCAGTGAACTGTATTGATAGACATCTAAAAGATAAAAAAGATAAAACTGCAATTATTTGGGTAGGTGATGATCCGAAAGATAATCAAAAGATTTCATATAAACAATTGCATCAAAAAGTTTCTAAAGCCGCTAACGGTCTAAAAAAACTAGGAATTAAGAAAGGTGATAGAGTAACAATTTACTTAACAATGATTCCAGAACTTGCAATTTTAATGTTGGCTTGCGCGAGAATTGGTGCAATTCACTCTATTATTTTTGGTGGTTTCTCAGCAGAATCTATATCAGGTAGGGTTAATGATTGCGAGTCAGAATATATAATTACTGCTGATGAAGGTGTTAGAGGTGGAAAAACAATTCCTCTTAAAGCCACAACAGACGAAGCACTTGCAAACTGTCCAAATGTTAAAAAATGTATTGTTGTAAAAAGAACCGGAAATTATGTTTTTTGGGACGCCGAGAGAGATGTTTGGTATCATGATTTAATTAAAGACGTTTCAAATCATTGTGATCCAGAAGAGATGAGTGCTGAAGATCCTCTGTTTATTCTTTACACCTCGGGCTCTACCGGTAAACCAAAAGGAGTACTACATACAACTGGTGGGTATATGGTTTATGCATCGATGACTCATCAATATATTTTTAATTATAAACCAAAAGATATCTATTGGTGTACAGCTGATATTGGATGGGTTACTGGTCATAGCTATATAATTTATGGACCATTATCTAATGGTGCTACTACAATAATGTTTGAAGGTGTTCCTAATTATCCTGATAGTTCGAGATGGTGGCAGATAGTTGATAAGTTTAAAGTTAATACATTCTATACTGCTCCTACAGCAATCAGAGCTTTGATGAGAGAAGGCGACGAACCAGTAAATAAAACCTCGAGAAAATCACTAAAATTATTAGGCACAGTTGGAGAACCAATTAATCCTGAAGCATGGATGTGGTATTATAAAACTGTAGGTAATTCAAAATGTCCGATAGTTGATACTTGGTGGCAAACTGAAACTGGAGGAATATTGATTGCACCACAAACGGGTGCAATTCCATTAAAACCGGGTTCAGCAACTAAACCCTTTTACGGAATTAAACCTTGTATTTTAGATAAGGATGGTAAAGAAATTAAAGGTGCAGGAGAAGGAAGACTATGTATTTCGCAATCTTGGCCAGGACAAATGAGAACTGTATATGGTGATCATCAAAGATTTATAGATACTTATTTTTCTCAATTCGATGGGAAATATTTTACAGGAGATGGATGTAGAAGAGATAAAGATGGTTACTATTGGATTACTGGTAGAGTTGACGATGTAATAATAGTATCAGGACACAATCTTGGTACTGCTGAAATTGAAAGTGCATTCGTTGCACATCCAAAAGTTGCTGAAGCAGCGGTTGTTGGATACCCACATGATATAAAAGGAAATGGTTTATATTGTTATGTTACACTTAATGCAGGTGAAGCAGAATCTGGGGACTTAGAGAGAGAATTAAAACTGTGGGTAAGAAAACAAATTGGACCTTTAGCAACTCCCGATTTAATTCATTTCACACCTGGATTACCAAAAACGAGATCAGGTAAAATCATGAGAAGGATTTTGAGAAAAATTGCAGCTAATGAGCATAATCAACTTGGAGATACCACAACTTTAGCTGATCCAAGTGTTGTTAACAGTTTAGTTGAAAATAGAAAAAATACTTAAAAATTAATTCTTTCTTTAAATTCCTTTTTAACTATATCCCATTTCAAAATAACTGAGTTGAGAACTATTTTACGATCTAATGTTTTTAATTCTTCAGCAATTGGCGCCCACTTATATAAAGATAGTGCACTTGGGTTAAATGGTAAATCATTAAAATGAGTTTCCCAATTTATTTTTTCTAGTCTTTCATTAAAATTTTTTTTTGTTTCTTCTATAATATCTAAAGGCATCTTATTTGAAATTTCATCATCTAAAATTTTCAAAAAAATTTCTTTAGCATTTTTAGTATCATTATAATGACAATTAGCTTTCAAATAAGAAAATGTAAATAGTGTAAGGTCTTGAAGAGAAATTGCATAAATATTCCATTTAGCCAAATTAACTGAGGACATAAATTCATCGTTTTCAAAATGAAGTACATACCTTGTTCCCATTCTGGTTTTTAAATAACCATAAAGAGTTACTTGAGTAACCCAAGCTGACTTTGTTTGAATAAAATTTTCAAGATCATCTAAATTCGTAATTTTTTTCTTAGGAATAAATGCTTTGAACAAAGCAAAAAGATAAATTTTAAAATCACTCCAAGAAAGATCTTTCCAAGATAATTTATATTTTGCCATAAAATGCGGTATTTTGCTTACTTATACCTCAAAAAGTCGCTTATTTTGAACAATTTTAATACTTTGAATCTCTTTCATAATGGTTATGATTTTCGCCAGTTATAACTAAAAAGAGAGAGGTATATAATGTCAAAACAAGCACAACACTGGGAAAAAACCAGGGGATTGTTAATGGTTACATTGGCAATTTGGTTTGTATTCTCAATTGGCATCTTCCTTTTCGGAGCAGAAATGAACGAGGTTACGGGACCATTTGGTTACCCGCTAACTTATTGGTTCACTTGTCAAGGTTCTCTTGGAATTTTCGTAATCTTAATTTTCTGGTTTGCGAATAGACAGGAAAAAATTGATGAAGAGTTCGGCTTCAGCGAGAGAGGAGACGACTAATGATAAAAGGTAATTTTATAGACAATTTGCCTAAAGTTTATGGAATCTATACGGGTGGATTTTTAGCTTTCATAATCATTATGGCGATCGCAGAACAAATGGGTATGTCTGCAAAAGTAATCGGAATTTGTTTCGTTGCTTTTACAGTAGCCATTTATGCGATAATTGGTTGGCTATCACGTACAGCGCAAGCAGATGCGTATTACGTAGCTGGAAGGCAGGTACCTACAGTATTCAACGGAATGGCAACAGCAGCAGACTGGATGTCTGGTGCATCATTCGTTGCAATGGCTGGTGGTATTTACTTTAAAGGTTACGGTTATATGGCACTACTTGTTGGTTGGACTGGTGGTTATGTATTAGTTGCATCTTTATTAGCACCATACCTAAGAAAATTTGGCTGTTACACAGTTCCAGATTTTATTGGTACAAGATACGGTGGTAATTTAGCAAGGTTACTTGCGGTAATAGTATTAACTGTTGCTTCATTTACTTATGTGACTGCACAAATTAACGCTACAGGTACTATTGCATCTGTTGCTCTTGATATTCCATTCCAATACGCAGTTTATGTTGGATTAGTAAGTATCTTACTATGTTCAATGTTAGGTGGTATGAGAGGAGTAACTTGGACACAGGTTGCACAATATATCGTACTAATTATAGCTTACTTATTACCAGTATTCTGGATCAGTAACAAAATTGGAGCGGGATTCTTCCCTCACTTCATGTTAGCTGATGAAGTAGCTAGAATTGGTGATTTAGAACAACAGTTTGGTTTTGTGGCAAACTCGAAAGAGAATCTTGCTCTTGTACCAAAAGGCTTAGCTGGAATAACTAAAGCTCACTCAGCGGTTAACGCTACACCTTGGGCATTTATTTCATTAGCATTAGCGATGATGATGGGAACAGCTTCATTACCGCACGTGATGATGAGATATTTCACTACTCCAAGTGTAAAAGCAGCTAGAAAATCAGTAGGTTGGTCATTATTCTTTATCTTCCTACTTTATTCTTCTGCTCCAATGTTAGCAACACTGTCTAAGTTGTCATTGATGGACCCTTCTTTACCAACTGGTATTATCGGTAAATCAGTAGCAGATGTTCAAGCGATAGATTGGTATCAAAACTGGAACCAAGCAAACTTGATGTTTATCAGCGACTTTAACGGAAATGGAACTGTTGAATTAAACGAGTTCTTCATGGGTGGTAAAGCCGTTGTATTAGCAACTCCAGAAATAGCTGGATTACCATATGTAATCTCAGGTCTAGTTGCTGCTGGTGGTATGGCTGCTGCCATGTCAACAGCTGATGGTTTGATTCTAGCAATTGCGAATGCTTTATCTCATGACTTGTACTACAAGATCATTGATCCAAAAGCAGAAACTGCAAAACGACTAGTTGTTGCAAGGGTATTACTTGTAGTAATTGGTTTTGCTGGAGCAACTATTGCGGCTATGGAAATCCAAGGTATCTTAGGTTCAGTTATCTGGGCTTTTGACTTTGCGATGTCTGGTTTATTCTTCCCACTTGTACTTGGTGTATGGTGGAAGAGAGCTAACAGAGAAGGTGCTATAGCTGGTATGGCTTTAGGATTAATTTCTGGTGCTGGTTACCTAATTTGGGTAAGAAACGGCGGAAGTGGATTCTTAGGTATTACACAGTTAACGTTTGGTATCTTTGGTTCAGCTGTCAGCTTAGTAGCTATGGTAGTAGTAAGTTTAATTACTTCAGAGCCTAATGCTGCAACTCAAAAAATGGTTGATGAGGTTCGTGTACCATCAGGTAGAACGATCCTTGGCAAACAATAAAAAATCTTTTAAAGGGGCGATTAATTTCGCCCCTTTTAATTTTTATATTTTCCAATATAAATTTTAAATGTCAGCTAATTTTCATCCATTAGTTTATATAATTGATTATATTCTTGGAGTAATTATGTGGACTCTGATTGGAAGAGTAGCAATGAACATTTTCCAGAGAGAAGACTCTCAATTCTTTTTTATGAGAGTATTTGTAAAATTTACCAATCCTTTAATGACTTTATTCAAACCAATTACTCCATCTTTTATTATTGGTCCTTTGGTACCTTTGTATGTAGCTTGGTTTTTTTTCATGATAAGGTTTTACTTAATGCCATGGATTTTAGGATATTCGGTGATGGGAATGTTATCTTTTCCATTGGAAAGTGAAATTTCGAGACAAATTTACCAATTTTTTAATTCAATTAAATTTTAAAAATTGATACTAGTTAATCTAGCTATCAATGAAAAAAATACAAATATCCCCCTCTATTCTTTCTGCTGATTTTAGTCGGTTAGGTGAAGAAATAAAAAAATTAGAGGAAGCGGGCGCAGACATGATTCATATGGACGTTATGGATGGACACTATGTGCCAAATCTTACGATAGGACCGCCCGTAATTAAGTCGTTAAGAAAACATACACATTTAAAATTTGATGTACATTTAATGATAGCGCCTGTGCACAATTTTATAGACTCTTATGCAAATGCAGGTGCAGATATAATAACCATACATCCCGAGGCTACTGAAAATCTACAGGACTCAATTAAAAAAATTAAAGATTTAAACAAACAAGTTGGTTTATCGTTAAACCCTGAAACCAATATACAAATTATTGAAAAATTTTTAGAAAAAATTGATTTGATACTTATAATGAGTGTTAATCCTGGTTTTGGAGGACAAAAATTCATGCCCGAAGTATTAGACAAAGTAAAAAGGCTTAAAGAAATACGTGACACTAGAGGGCTTAGTTATGATATTGAGATTGATGGTGGAATTAATTTTGAAAATTCAAAAATAGCAATAGAAGCAGGAGCAAATATACTAGTTTCTGGAACAACAATTTTTAAGAGCAATAACGGTGATATTAAAAAAAATATTGATTTATTGAGATCAACCTAGTTAATATTTCTTAAAAAATCTTTAAAATATGATTAATGCTTTAAGAAATTTTTACTTAAATTCATTTTTATATGACAAAAAAATATCAAAAACTTTTAATGGTTCGCTTAAATATAAACCTAGTACCTATTTACTTTCATCAATAGTTAAAATACAAACCAAAAAGATAAACATTGATGAATTTGCTCTTGAAAGTGTTTGGAATGACAATAATTTAAATCAAAAACAATTTAGAAAATTAAACAATTTTTTTTGGATTTTCAGTTTAGACTTAAAATCATCCAGTTCTTCTGTTCAAAAAATTATAAAAAA
This sequence comes from Pelagibacteraceae bacterium AG-447-E22, assembly GCA_003212295.1. Classification (GTDB taxonomy): domain Bacteria; phylum Pseudomonadota; class Alphaproteobacteria; order Pelagibacterales; family Pelagibacteraceae; genus Pelagibacter. The sequence goes on from QCQC01000002.1 coordinate 27,429, forward strand.
TTGGATCGAAGTTAACCATAAATATAATTCAAAAAGTTGGGAATTCGATACAACATCAAAAAGAGTAATTTCTTGGTTATCTAACACTAAACTGACATATGATAGTGGCTCTGAAAAATATAAATTAGAATTTAATTTAATATTACAAAAACAAATACTTCACATAATTAACCAAATTAAAAATTCTAATAAATATAATAATAAATTAATTGGTATTGCAGCAGTAATAATTTTTTCATTAAGTTATAGTAATCAAGAGAAACATTTATCAACAAGCTTATACTATTTAAAAAAGATAATTCAGAATTCTTTAGATAAGTATAATTTTCCTAAATCGCGAAATATCAAACAATCAATTTTTTTCTTTAAATATCTAATCTTGATTCGGGAATGGTTTAAAGAATCTCAAATTTTAATGCCAGAGTTTATCAACGAGTATATATACTACCTCGGCCAATCATATGCTTTTTTTTGGAAAAATATAAAATTTGACCCTCTCTTTAATGGAAACAATAACTCAGATAATGAAGAGTTTGATCATTACTTAAAGAGACTAGGATATTCGTTTAAAAATGAAAATTATGAACATTCTGATTATATTTCTTTGTTAAATAAAAAAATAAATCTTTTTATGGATGTTGGTCCATCACCACAAAAAAAATACTCAAATGAATATCAAGCTGGAGCATTGTCTTTTGAATTTTTATCTTCTGGTAAAAAAATTTTTACTAACTCGGGTATATACCAAGGTAATAATTTCAAATTAAATGAGCTATCAAGATCTTCAGCGGCCCAAAATACTCTTGTAATTGATGATAGTTCATCCTGTAAATTTAGCAAAAAAAATAATAATGAATTCGAAATAAAACATGATTTGAAAATATTAAAAAAAAATATTATTTTTGAAAAAAATTACTGGAAAATCAATTGTGCACATGATGGCTTTTTAAAAAAATATAATATTATACATGAGAGAGAAATTGAGTTTTATCCAGATAATTCTAAACTAATTGGTGTTGATAAGATCATTGGAAAAAAAAAATTGCCCAATCTTATATTTGACATTCGTTTCCACCTCGATCCATTATCAAAAGTAATGAAAACTCAAGATAATAAATCAATATTGATTGAAATTGGAGATCAAGGTTGGAAATTTAATTGCAAAAATCATAAGATAGATATTGATAATGGATTGTATTTCGGTAAGAAAAATACATACAAAGAAAATCAAAATATTTTTATTTCAGGAATTATAAATTCACAAAATAATGATATTAAATGGGAGTTAACAAAAATTTAATGTCTAAAATTAAAAAAGCCTTAATATCAGTTTCTAATAAAGATAATTTAAAACCCCTTTTGAAGTGCTTAAAAAAAAATAAGATTCAAATAATTAGTTCTGGTGGAACTTATAAAATGATTAAAAGATTAAAATTTGATTGTATAGAAGTTTCAAATTTCACTAAATCACCTGAAATATTAAATGGACGTGTAAAAACTTTACATCCAAAAATTCATGCTGGAATTCTTAATAAAAGAAATAATTTTAAACATAAAAATGAATTAAAAATAAACAATTTTGAAAACATTGATTTAGTAATTGTTAATTTTTATCCTTTTGAAGAAACAATTAAAAATTCGAAAAATCATGAAAAAATTATTGAAAATATTGATATAGGTGGACCAACAATGGTTAGAGCTGCAGCAAAGAATTATAATGATGTAACAGTTATTACATCTATAGATCAGTATGATGAACTAATAAATCAACTTAATCAAAATAATGGATCAACATCAAAAGATTTTAGACAAAAAATGTCAAAAGAAGCTTTTGCTGAGACCGCTTATTACGACAGTCTTATCTCAAATTATTTTAACAAAATTTCGAATGATAACTTCCCAAAAAGAAAAATTGTTGGAATAAATTTGATAGATAAACTACGTTACGGAGAAAATCCTCATCAGTTTAGTGCCATTTATTCATCTCAAAACTCTTTAAATCTTCAACAACTAAATGGTAAACAGTTAAGTTACAATAATTTAAACGATATTTTTGCTGCTCTAACCATTTCAAAATCTCTACCAAAAAATAAAGGAGTGGTTATTATTAAACACGCAAATCCATGTGGAGTTTCAATTAAAAATGATAAAATTAAATCTTTCATTTCTGCTTTAAATTGTGATCCAGTGAGTGCTTTCGGGGGAGTTGTTTCTTGCAACTTTAAAGTAAATTCGAAATTGGCTATTGAATTAAGTAAAATTTTTCTTGAAGTGATCATTGCAAACGATTTTGATACAAATGCTCTTAGGATATTAAAAAAAAAGAAAAATTTAAGATTAATTAATTCAAATAAATTTAGTTTATCAGAAAATTATAAAATTAACTCATATAACAGTTCATTTTTAACTCAAAATGAAGATACCATTCAATTTGAACCAAAAAATTTTAAGATAGTTTCAAAAACAAGACCTTCCAATTTACAATGGAAAAATTTGATTTTTGCTTTTAATGTTTGTAGATATGTAAAATCTAACGCTATTGTTTTAGCTCATGAAGATACTACTGTAGGAATTGGCTCTGGACAACCTAGTAGATTGGACAGTTGTCAGATAGCAATTAATAAAATGAAGAAGTTTGTTAATCCTAATGATGAAATTGTTGCTGCCTCAGATGCCTTTTTCCCTTTTGTTGATGGGATTGAAAAACTTGTTCAATCTGGAGTTTCTGCTGTAATTCAACCTGGTGGATCATTAAGAGATAAAGAAATTATAAAATATGCAAATGATACTGGAACTGTCTTAGTGTTTTCAAAAACAAGACATTTTAGACATTAATAATTTTATCAATTTTAGCCGCAAGAATAAAATCATTTTCAGATAATCCTTCGATTGCATGAGTAGTTATGATAATTTTGGAATAACCCCAACCATAAGTAATATCAGGGTGGTGACCCTCTCGCTCGGCAATCTTACCAACTTCATTATTAAAGTTCTGACTTTCTATAAAATTTTTAAATTTAAATATTTTTTGTAAAAAATAAATCTTTTTATCATTTTTAATAACTTCCCAACCGTCAACTTTTTTTTGATATTCATGAATTTTAGATATATCGAAAGGTATAACTCCGCCTTCACATGGTACACATTTTTTATTTATTAATTCTGACATATTTTCATCTTTAATGGAGCGGGCAAAGGGGCTCGAACCCTCGACCTTCTCGTTGGCAACGAGACGCTCTACCACTGAGCTACGCCCGCTTATATATAAACATTAAAAATAGTGGTTTTTTGAAAATTAAGCAATAGTCCTTTTAGTAAAATTTAAATCTATTTAAGCCAGTTATATTTATTTTTGAACTGATCTAACAATTTAAAATAATTTCTATATTTATTATAATTATTTTTTTCTAATTTATTTCGTATTTGCACATTACTCGCATTGCTCACAAATTTAAAATCTTTATAAAACTCAGAATATTCTTTATTAAACTCTAAATTACAAAATTTAAAAAGATTTTTTATTTTTTTTTCATTCAAGTTTTGAATATCTTCTAATTTGATAGAGTAAATTTTTTCTTTATATTTTTTTTTATAAAAATCAGTAATTTTTTTATAGTTATCTATATATTCAACTATGTCTGATAAAGTGTGGGCCCAGGGAATATCTAATAAGACTTTTTTGTATATACCTATAATATTGTCTTGTATTTTTCTTTCTGTTAAAACAAACTTAGCTTTAGGAAAAATTTCAATTATTAAATCAATATAAAAAAAATTTTCTAAAGATTTATCGACTAAAATACAATTATTAAAGTTTGAAATCTTAAAGTTTTTAAGAAATGTAAGAATTTTTTTTTCTATAAATTTTATATCAATTTCTAAATTGTCTTTTTTAGATACATTAAACAGTTTATCATTATAATTATTTATTAAACTATAATTTATTAAACTGGTTTCTCCCAAAGTATGTTTAAATGTTTTTGAACTAGATATAATTAATTCTATTATAGTTGATCCAGATCTAGGTAGTCCAATAATAAATATCGGACACATATCTTTAAATATTCTTTCATTAGATCTCTTATAAAAAAATTTGTTAAAATAATAAGGAATGATTTTTAGCCAATACTCATAGGATCTTTTATTTGCATTAAATTTTAAAAAATCTTGGTGTGCATAATCTAGATATTTAATTTCATTAAAATAATCATTTTTTCTTTCAAAATTTTTACTTAAAATAAAGTTTTTTAAATATTGATCTTTTTCTAAAATATTATTCCCACTAATGATATTTTTTATGGAATTAAATTTTTTATCATCAAGATAATTAGGATTTAATCTTATTTGATTTAAATGAAACTTTAAATTATTTGGCTCAATTTTATTTGCAAGAATATAATATTTTTTGGCTTTATTAATTTTACCAACACCCTCGTATAAAAAACCTAGATTTGTAATTGCAGGTAAATATTTATCATTTATCTTTAAAATTTTTTTATAATTTTTTTCTGCTTCCTCAATATTTCTAGTTTTGAGTTGTAAATTTGCTAATAATAATATTGCCTCAAGATCTTTAGTATTAATTTGAAGATGTTTTAAAAGATAATCTTTTGCGTCTACAAGTTCATTTAATTGAACGCATATTTGAGATAAAGTAAAATAAATTTTTGCATAATATTCTCTTGAAATTTTAAGTGTTTCTAAATTTGATTTTTTATTTTTTTTTAGAAATTTTATTATAATTTCTTTTGCTTCACTAAATTTTCTTTGATTTATTAAATTATTAATATCTTTAAATTCCATTTAAGAGACAATAAGTACCTATGAACATTTTGATTTAATTAAACTTTAAAGTTATATTATTATATAATTTTAGTTCATATGGAAAATTTACCAAAAAAAATACCAGTTTTTCCTTTAAGTAACTTTATTATTTTTCCAAAAACAACTGTTCCTCTAAATATTTTTGAACCAAGGTATGTTGATATGATCAATGATAGTATGAAATCAAATAAGTATATTGGGATGGTACAACCAAAAAGTAAAAATAATAATGACAATACCGTGCCTGAATTATATGAAATTGGATGTATGGGCAAAATAACAAGTTTTAAAGATATGAATGATGGTCGTTATTTAATTGAGTTAAAAGGGCTCATAAGATTTCAAATTTTAAAAGAAATTAAATCTAGTAAAAAATATCGTGAATGTGAAATTAATTTTGAAAAATTTCAGGATGATTTAAATGATAAAAAAGAAAATTTAAAATTTTCTGATCTAGAATTAATTTTTAAAGATCTTAAAACTTTATTTGAAAGAAGAGGGTTCATCATTAATTGGAAAGCACTTGAAAAACAAAGTTTAGATGAAACTATAAATGCTTTAGCCATGGCATCACCGTTTACTTTGGAAGAAAAACAAATTTTGTTAGAAGCAAAAAATTTGGATTCAAGAAAATCAAAGATAGCTGATATTTTAACTACATACACTTACGATCAATATAATAACAACACAATTCAATAAATTTAAATTACTAAACCATTATCGGCAACTTTAGTAAAAAATCGATTTATTATTCTATTTTTACCCAAGAATTTTACTGATTTACTTAAAATATTATTTTTAATTCTATTCTCAAAATTAAAGAACTCATAAATAAAGTCTATTCCACTTAAAAAAAGATAATTTTTATGTTTTGTATTTTTTTCAAAATCTTTACAAATTGAAATGTCTAGATCTAAACCGTTATTAATCCTTGATTCAATTAATAGTAATAATTCTTTTATATCTCTTAAAGTCATATTAAATCCTTGTCCAGCTAAAGGATGTAACTTATGAAGTAAATCTCCGAAAGCTAAAATATTTTTATGATAATATGATCTGAGTAAAAATGATTTTAATTCAAAACAAGAAGGTTCTTCTATATTTAATATTTCATATTTTTTATTATATTTTTTGATTAAATTATTGAAATCTATTTTTTCACTTTCTCTTACAGAATATACAACAGAAGTTTCTGTTTCTGAAATTGGCAAAAAAGCCATTGGCCCTTTAGAAGTAAAAACTTGTATAGCAATATTATTATTGATTTTTTTGTGTTTAATAATCGATGTGAAAGCTTTACTATTATAATTTTTAGTCACATTCTTATAAAAAAATTTTTTTGAAATAAAATTATTAAAATCACAATTAATTATTAATTTAGAATTATCATTAATTTTATCTTCTGAAATTTTATTTTTATTTATTTTAAATAATTTATTTTTGCTTAATTCAGATAATAATAGCTTTGACAATTCATGATTTTTAACAATTGAAAATAGTTCTTGTCCTTCCTCATTAAAATCAATTATTTTTTCGTTATGAAAATTTTCACTATAAATTTCTATTTGATTTATATTCCATAACAAGTTTTCAATATTTAAAATATTTTTATTAAAAAATTCGACGTTTGATTTAGAGATTCCTAGTGTTCGATTTTTATTTGCAGGTCTTAAATTATCATTAGGATAAATATCGACTTTTATACCTTTATTAACCAAAGTTTTAGCCAAGGTTAAGCTTGTTACTCCACTTCCTAATAAACATACTTTCATAATAAATTTTTAATTTTAACAACAAAAATTAGATGATACAAAGTGATATATTTGATTCACATAAAATGAATATTAAAAATATTGCTAATTTAACATTAATTTTCCTACTAAAAAGGTTAATCGAAATTTCAGGCATATTAGTCTCAATTTTAGGAGTTTTACTACTAATATCCCTTCTTAGTTATTCACCAGAGGACCCGAATTTTATATTTCCTGAAAATACTGAAATAAGAAATTTGCTTGGATATCAAGGAAGTTATGTATCAGATCTTTTCTTTCAATCAATCGGTCTGATAGCTTTTTTAATTCCAATAACATTAGTTTTTACGGGGTATAATATTTTCAGAAAAAAAGAAATATATTTATTTATAGAAAATTTATTTTTTTTACTTATTTCTACTACTTTGGGCGCATTATTCTTTGATTATTTTTATACTGAAGCATTTAATCTTTATATAAATGGGAATGGAGGTTTTGTTGGAAACTATCTAAATAAAAATTTTATTAATAGTTTTATTAATTCTAATAACACATTTTCTTATTATTTTTTGATTTTTATGATTTTTATTTTATTTTTAAAAAGTATAAATTTTAATTTAAAAAATTTTAATGATTCTTTAAAAAAAATTTTTTATTTTTTATTTAAAAAAAATGAAAAAAATTACACAAATAAAAGTGAATTAATTAATGAATATATTCCACAAGATGAAATAAAAAATCTAATTCAAGAAGATTTACCTTTTATCAAAACTGAAACAAATTTTAGCCAGAATAAAACTAAATTTAAATTACCTTCAATAGATTTATTAAAAATTCCTTCTAAAAGAGAAAAAATAAAATCAAATAATAATGAAAATAATGAATCAAAATTTCTTGAAAAGATACTTCTAGATTTTGGTGTTAATGGTAATATTAAAAAAGTTAGTCATGGCCCAGTAGTAACTTTAAATGAATTTGAACCTGCTGCAGGTGTAAAAGTATCAAAAATAATTAATCTTTCAGACGATATAGCAAGAAATACAAGTTCAGAATCTGCTCGTATTTCAACAATTCCTGGAAGCAATACTATTGGGATAGAGTTACCAAATTCAGTCCGAGAAAGCGTTTATTTAAGTGAGATTTTAGACAGTCAAGATTTCAAAAAAAAAGATATCAAATTGCCTATTGCTTTAGGAAAAAATATTTCTGGTGTTCCTATTATAAGAGATCTTGCTTCAATGCCACATTTGTTAATTGCAGGTACTACAGGTTCGGGTAAATCTGTATGTATAAATACAATTATTTTATCTCTTTTATTCAGACATACTCCAGAAAAATGTAAATTCATTTTAATAGATCCTAAAATGTTAGAACTATCTACTTATGAAGGTGTCCCACATTTACTTTGTCCAGTAATAACTGAAGCTAAAAAAGCTGCATCAGTTTTAGGCTGGGTTGTTAAAGAAATGGAGAGTAGATATAGATTAATGACTCGAGAAGGGGTTAGAAATATCGATGGTTATAACTCCAAACATAAACTTCCGATGCCTTATATAGTCGTTGTGGTTGATGAAATGTCCGATTTAATGTTAGTTGCTGGAAAAGAAATTGAGAATTATATTCAAAAATTATCTCAAATGGCAAGAGCAGCGGGAATTCATATAATAATGGCAACTCAAAGACCAAGTGTTGATGTTATCACTGGAACCATTAAAGCAAATTTTCCTACTAGAATTTCTTTTCAAGTGACATCAAAAATTGATAGTAGAACCATTTTGGGTGAACAAGGTGCTGAACAATTGCTCGGAAAAGGTGATATGCTTTATATGTCTTCTGCTAATCGAATAGTTAGAATACATGCTCCTTTTGTTTCAGATAACGAAATTGAAAAAATAAATAATTTTTTAAGGACACAAGCTGAGCCTGATTATGTAGATGAAATACTAAATTTTGCAGATGAAAAAGAATTAGGTGAAAATTTAAAAAGTCAAGGAGATAAAGACGAACTTTATGATAATGCAGTAGAAATTATTAGATCAGAAGGCAAAGCTTCAACATCATTCTTACAAAGAAAACTTCAAATAGGCTATAACCGAGCTGCAAGGATTATTGATATGATGGAAGCTGAAGGTATCGTAAGTAAAGCTAATCATGTTGGAAAACGTGATGTTCTTTGATGAAAAAATTTTTTTTTATTTTTATTTTAATTTGTTCTACTAATGAAAGTTTAGCTTCAATTAAAAATAATATCATTAAAAATTTAGAAGCAATAGAAAACTTTTCATTTAATTTTGAACAAAATATAAATGGGAAAAAGGAAAAAGGAAATTGCGTCATTCAATATCCAAAAAAAATATATTGCAAATATGATCTTAAAAATAATAAAATTTTAGTTTCAAATGGAAGGTCCTTGGTTATTAAGTCAGATAATAGTTACTATCATTATCCTCTAAAAAAAACGCCTCTTAATTTGATTCTAGATAAAAATTTTGTACTAAATAAGATAAGAAATACAAATGAAGAAATTATTGATGATAAATATGTAATTTTTAAATTTAATGAAAACGAAATTAAAATTAATATTTTTTTTGATGTTAAAAACTTTCAATTAATTGGCTGGCAAACTGAAGATTTATATCAAAATTTAAGTATAACTTATCTATCTTCTGTAATTTTAAATCAAAAAATAAAAAAAAATATATTTATAAAACCAATGCAACACTAACTATAAAGATATAGTTTCTTTTTTGAAAATTTTCATTCCACGCGAAATATAATTGTTCAAAGCATTTTTATGATCTAAAGAACAAGTATGAACCCATACTCTTTTTGGATTGTTTAAAAATGAATTTTTTATTGCTGATGATAATAAATATGATCCTAATTTTTTATTTTGATATTCTTCTAATAAGCCTAGATAAGCAATTTCTATTTCGTTTTTATCTCTATGTATAATTAGTTCAAAATATCCTACTAAATCCTCTTTTTTTTTTAAAACAAATGTTTCTAATTTTTCATCTGAAACATATTTAATCCACTGATTATTAGTCCAGGATAAACGATCAACCCAGTTATGATTCTTTCCAATATTTTTATAAAAAAATTTATTAATTTCAAAGTTTACAGGGCTCAAAAATTTCACTTGATAATCATCTGATAAAGTAGATGAACTATTTAACTCTGCTAAAGAATTAATTTCTAAATAATTTCTTTCAATTTTTTTTGTCACTCAACCATTTTGCCAACTCTTTCACCCCCAAATAAATGAAAGTGTAAATGAGGTACTTCCTGGCCTCCATGTTCGCTAATATTAACTAAAGCTCTATATCCTTTTCCTACATCAACTGAAATCCCAAGTTTTTTTGCTACAATGTTTATTCCTTTTAATAAACCCACCATTTCCTCCCGTGAAGCATTCAAACTAAAATCATCTAGATTAATATATTTTCCTTTCGGTATTACTAAAGCATGAATTTTTTTTTGAGGATTTATGTCATGAAATGATAATACAAAATCGTCTTCATAAATTTTTTTACAAGGAATTTCACCTCTTAAAATTTTTGCAAAAATGTTGTTATCATCATAACTCATTTTTTTCTTTTATTTAATTCGTTCATAACATCCTCAATTTTTACATCATTTGCCTCTAGATACATTATAAAGTGATACAAAACATCTGCAGCTTCATGAATTTTGTTCGAATTATTCTCAACAGCTTCGATCAGTTCATTTATTTCTTCTTGGACTTTTTCTTTGCTTAGCGATTTGTCACTAAGTAATTTATTCGTATAAGATCCATCTACTGGGCTTTTTTTCCTTTCCCTAGCTAGATAAATTAAACTTTCTAAAGTGTTTAACATATTATCAAATTCTAACAGGTATTCCTTTTGAGTCCAAATAATCCTTAGCTTCTTTTACAGAGTATTTTCCATAATGAAATATAGATGCTGCTAAAACAGCGCTAGCTTTACCAAATTTAATTCCATCTACAAGATGATCTAAATTACCTACTCCTCCTGATGCAATAACTGGAATGTTTATCTTAGATGAAATTTTAGACATCAACTCAATATCATAACCAGCTTGTGTTCCATCTCTATCCATGGAAGTTACCAATAATTCCCCTGCACCATTTTCTTCCATTTGTTTTGCATAATCTAAAGCATCAATACCACTATTATTCCTTCCACCATGAGTAAATACTTCCCATTTATCTCCATTCTTTTTTGCATCAATTGCAACAACAATGCATTGTGACCCAAACTTTTTTGAACTATCAATAACTACTTTTGAATTTTCAACTGCAGCTGTATTAATTGAAACTTTATCTGCGCCACAATTTAGTAATTTACTTATATCTTCTACACTTCTAATTCCACCACCTACAGTTAAAGGAACAAAGCATTTCTTTGAAGTTTTTTTTACAACATCATAAATAATATCTCTGTTTTCATTAGATGCCGTAATATCTAAAAAACAAATTTCATCTGCCCCACCATCACTATAAATTTTAGCTTGTTCCACAGGATCACCTGCGTCTTTTAAATCAACAAAGTTTATACCTTTAACGACACGACCATTTTTGACATCTAAACAAGGAATTATTCTATTTTTAAGCATCTTCTTTTGCTAGCTCATCTAGTTTTATGTCGCCATCATATATAGCTTTACCAACTATTATACCTTCAACATTTTTTAAATTCTTTGCTTTTTTAATATCATCTATTGATGAAACTCCACCAGATATGATCACAGGGCAATTTGAGATCTCGCCAACTTTTGATGTTTCAGAAAAATTTGGGCTTTGCTTCATACCATCTCTATTTATATCAGTATAAATCAATCTACTAACACCATAATTATTAACTTCTTTCAAGTAATCTAAAGTTAATTGATTAGAGTTTTCTTTCCATCCAGATACTGACAAATACCCATCTTTAGCATCTAAACCTAAAGCAATTTTATTTGGAAACTTTTTACATGCTTCTTTTAAAAAATTTTTATCTTTTATAGCAGCACTTCCTAAAATTACTTTTTCAGCGCCGGCATCGATATATTTTTGAATACTATCAAAATTTCTAATACCACCACCTATCTCCACTCTTAAATCAAATTTATTAACTATGTCTTTAATAATATCTTGATTAACTGTTTCACCAGTTAAAGCTCCATCTAGATCAACAATGTGTAAGTTTTTAAAACCATAATCCTGATATTTGCTAGCTTGATCAACTGGGGATATTTGATATTCAGTTTTGTTGTCAAAATCTCCTTTGACTAACCTTACACACTTTTTGTCTTTAATATCTATTGCAGGAAATATTTTCATTTATAGATTAATAAAATTACTAATTATTTTAAGTCCAATTTTATCACTCTTTTCAGGATGAAATTGAGTTCCAAATATATTTTCTTTTTCAACAGAACAAACAATATTTGATGAATAATCTGTTGTAGCAGAAACTACATTTTTGTCCTCTGGAACAAATTCATAACTGTGAACAAAATACATGTGAGAATTATTTTCTATGTCTTTAAAAATTTTACCATCTTTTACAATATTAATTTGATTCCAACCAATATGAGGAAGTTTATACTTTCCATTTTGATTGTCTATTTTTGAGACTTTGCCTAAAATCCAACCTAGTCCTTTAGTTTCAATTTCTTCATAACCGATATCAGCAAACATTTGCATGCCAACACAAATTCCAAGAAGGGGTTTTTTATTTGTTATTGCAAATTCATTGAGAGTATCTGTTAGGCCACCAATTTTATTTAAAGCATCTACACAACTTTTAAATGAGCCCTGCCCTGGTAAAACAACTTTATCACTTGATTTAATTTTATTTAAATCTGCAGTTACCTTAATATTTACTTTGTCTTTAGCAACTTCCTTAAAAGAGTTTATTACCGAGCTAATATTACCCGAGTTATAGTCAACAATTGTAACGTTCATTAAACTTATAAAGAACCTTTAGTAGAAGGAATTGATTTTTTATTCCTTGGGTCCATTTCCAATGCGGTTCTTAAAGATCTTGCTAATCCTTTAAAGCAAGACTCAATAATATGGTGACTGTTATCACCATAAATATTTTCAACGTGTAATGTAATTCCAGCTGCTTGCGAAAAAGCTTGGAACCACTCTTTGAACAATTCTGTATCCATCTCGCCTAATTTTTCTACTTTTAGCTTAACTTTCCAAATTAAGTAGGGTCTGTTAGATATGTCTATTGCAACCCTTGTTAATGTTTCATCCATTGGAATCATTGCATGTGCATACCTTCTTATCCCAATAAATTTTTTAGATGCTTTTTTTAAAGCTTCACCAATAGCGATTCCAGTATCCTCAGTTGTATGATGTAAATCTATGTGGGTATCACCTTTGGCTTTAATATTCATATCGATTGATGAATGCTTAGATAATTGTTCAAGCATATGGTTTAAAAAACCAATTCCAGTATCAATTTTATATTTACCATTACCATCAATATTAAGATCAACACTGATACTTGTCTCTTTGGTTTTTCTGCTTATTTTGCCTTTGCGCTTCATAATTAAAAATAGGTATACATATATTATTCAATTATGGCAATAATACTAAACCTGGTCTTGAACTATTGAATTTAGTATCCATTTATAAGCTATGACAACGATTGTATTAGTTAGAAAAAATAATGAAGTAGTTGTGGCGGGAGATGGCCAAGTAAGTATGGGCAATACTGTTGTGAAAAGTACCGCTTCAAAAGTTAGAAAAATTGAAAAGAGAGGCGTTGTTGCGGGATTTGCTGGATCAACAGCTGATGCGCTTACATTGTTTGAAAGATTAGAGGCAAAATTAGAAAAACATGCTGGGAATTTATCAAGAGCTGCCGTTGAACTGGCTAAAGATTGGAGAACAGATAAATATTTAAGAAGACTTGAAGCTTTAATGGCTGTTGGTGATAAAGAAAATAGTTATATCATTTCTGGAACTGGAGATGTTTTAGAGCCTGAGGGTGATGTGATTGGAATAGGTTCAGGAGGTAATTATGCTTTAGCAGCTGGTAAGGTTTTAATGGGAACAGACATGAATGCTGAACAACTTGCTAAAAAAGCGATAGAAGTTGCTGCAGAAATATGTGTATTTACTAATAATAACGTTAAAACAGAAAAAATATAATGGACAAATCTAACGTAACAAAATTACATCCAAAAGATAAAAATTCATCGAAAGAAACTTTTTTAGGTAGTTCTTTATCTCCAAGAGAAATCGTTTCTGAACTAGATAGATTTGTAGTTGGTCAAAATAAAGCTAAAAGAGCAGTCGCAGTTGCATTGAGAAATAGATGGCGAAGACAAGCTCTTAAGGGTGAGATGAAAAATGAAATATTACCCAAAAATATTTTGATGATAGGTCCTACAGGTGTTGGAAAAACTGAAATATCAAGACGATTATCAAAACTTGCTGAAGCTCCATTTGTAAAAGTAGAAGCTACAAGGTTTACTGAAGTTGGATATGTCGGAAGAGATGTAGAACAAATCGTAAGAGATTTAATTGAAATTGCGATATCAATGGAAAAAATAAAAAAAAGAAAAGAGGTAAAAGCAAAAGCTCAAAAATTTGCTGAAGAAAAAGTACTGGACGCTTTAGTTGGTAAGAAAGCCAGTTCTGCTACAAGAGAAAGTTTTAGACAAAGATTAAGAAACGGTGATTTGGATGATAATGAAATTGAAATAGCTGTTAATGACACTGGAAATAACGGGACTTCTTTTGAAATACCCGGAATGCCAGGTGCAAACATTGGAATGATTAATATTGGAGAAATGATTGGAAAATCTATGGGTCCCAAAGAAAAAAAGAAAAAAATGACAGTTAAAGAATCTCACGAAATATTAATAAATGATGAGTCAGATAAATTAATTGAGCAAGACAAGATTGTTAAAGCAGCAAAAATTTCTACTGAAAATAATGGTATAGTTTTTTTAGATGAAATTGATAAAATTTCAGGTCGTACAGATAGAGTTGGTGGTGATGTATCAAGAGAAGGTGTGCAAAGAGACTTACTACCTTTAATCGAAGGTACCACAGTAAATACTAAGTACGGCCCAATAAAAACTGACCATATATTATTTATTGCCTCAGGAGCTTTTCAACTTGCTAAACCGTCCGATCTACTTCCTGAACTTCAAGGAAGATTACCTATCAGAGTTGAGCTTGAAGCATTAACAAGTGAAGATTTTAAAAGAATTTTAAAAGAGCCTGATTACAGTTTAATCAAACAATACGTTGCTTTACTAAAAACAGAGAATGTGGATTTAGAATTCTCAGAAGATGGGATTGATGCTATTGCAAATATAGCCTCAGAAGTAAATTCGACGGTAGAAAATATAGGCGCAAGAAGATTGCATACAATAATAGAAAAAATTTTAGATGAAATTAGTTTCACGGCCACAGATAGAGCTGGAGAGAAAATAATTATTAATAAAGATTATATCTCAAAAAATCTGAATAATTTAGTCAAAGACACTGACTTATCAAAATTCATTTTATAGTTTTTTTTTTAAATAAATATAAAAAGCTCCTTCTCCTCCGTCATAGATTTTAGCAACTTCTATATCTTGTATCAAACTCATTAAATTTTTATTATTTTGAATAAAATCTGGCACAGAGTTTTTTAAAATTCCCAAATCTTTAGATCTATATGGATCTTTTGAGTTATCAGAATGTAGACCTTTTCCAGTAATAACAATTATTTTTTTTACTCCAATTTTATGTGAGTCTATTATTACTTTCTCTATTTTTTTATTTGCATCCTCTAAAGAATATCCATGAAGGTCTATCTTTTTTGTGGAAATCTCTTTTTTAATATTTAATTCTAAATCTTTGTTGGGTAATGAGCCTTTACTGGATAAAAAATTTTCCCAATCTTTTTTATCCTTGTCTGAGATTTTTTTTTTCAATTACGTTAATGTTTCGACTAATTGCCAATTTGGGTTATTTGATTTTGTATCTCTTGAAAACACCCATGTATCGTAAATTTTTTTAATTTTTTCTGGATCACCAGAAATTATTTTTTTTTCTTTATCTTTTATACAAGTTATAACTTCACTTACAAAATCTACAGTAACTTTCAATATGCTGTCACTTTTTTTATGCTCTTTAATATTAGCAGAGTTAATTCCAATAAAAGTAATTTCTGCATGAAGACCTTTATTGTTTCTTTCTTTTAAGGCTTCATTAAATTGATCAAAAATTTTTTTACTTAGTAAAGGTTTGCTAGTTGTTAGCTTATTATCATTATCACTAAAATCTGTAATAATGGTTTCATAAGCAATTTTTGCACCTCTAAGAAATTCCTTCTGAGCTTCTTCATCAAATATTTCAGTATTTTTAAACTTATTATTTAAAGCTTGATTTTTAATGACTTCTTCAAATTGTGTAGTTGATTTAGCTTCAAAACCAGATCTCCTTCCCAATATTCCTCTTAATCTTAAAAAGATAAAGCCCGCAATCATTGCAAGAAGTATTATATCAATGTACTCTAAACTATAATTCATGACATGATAGTAATTACTATGTTGAATAATTTCAACTAGCAATTACATTAAAGACAAATGAACTCAGTTATTTTAACAATTATATTGGTCCCGATAGTTGAAATTTATCTTTTTATTAAAATTGGGGGCAATATAGGAGCTTTTAACACTATTTCATTAATTTTTATAACAGCTTTAATTGGCGTACTTTATGCAAGATATGAAGGTCTTAATACACTAAGGTCTGGTTTCACACAATTGGTCAAGAACGAATTACCAGCGTATGAAATAATATCTGGAGCAGCAATAGCCTTTGCAGCTCTGTTACTTATAATTCCTGGTTTTGCGACAGATCTTGTTGGTTTTTTATTAATTTTTCCGTTAACAAGGAAACTATTTTTTCGAAATATTATTGGAAAAATAAAAAAGAAAGAAAATAAAAGTAAAGATTATATAGATGGAGATTTTGAAGATATAGAAGAGGATAATGACAAAAAAGTTTAAAATATTAGGTCAATATATAAAAGATATGTCAAGCGAAACAGCGGATGTTGAAACATTCTTGTTTGTTAAAGATAATATTTCTAAATATCAATTAAATATTGATATTAACTCGAAGGCTATAAAAAATAAACTAATTGAGGTAAATGTAACTCTGAAGTTTGAAGATAAAGAGCCTAGCGAAAAAAAATCTTACTTCGAAATAGTTTATGCTTCAATTATTAGATTAAGTGAAGATGTAAAAGAAAAAAAAGAGCTAGAAAAAATAATTTTAAGTGATGTTCCTACTGAAATTTTTCCAAATTTAGAAAAAGCTTTTTTGAACTTGATACATAATTCTGGATATCCAGGTATAAAATTAGAAAAAAAGATTGATTTTATTAAACTATATAACGAAAAATTTAACTAAAAAAATTTTTCTTTAAATTATCAGTCAAAAATTTTTTATGTCTTTTTAATTCATCTGATGATAACTCAACAACTTCCTTATAATAAGATGTTTCTTTTATTTTTTTTTTATTTAAATGAATATTTTCAACTTTAAAGTCTAAGGTAGGTTCTTTTTGATCGAGTAAATTTATATATACTTTTGCTAAAAGATCACAATCTATTAGTGCGGTATGTTGAGTTCTTTTAGAATTATCAATTCGATATCTCTTACAAAGAGCATCTAAACTAGTTGATGAACCAGGAAATTTATCTCTTGCTAAAATTAATGTATCTACAATTTCATTTTCTAATCTTTTAATTCCAAGCAAGCCGAGTTCATTATTCAGATGTGCTAAATCAAATTCTGCGTTATGTATTACCAAAGTTTTATCCTTTACAAAGTCTAAAAAATCTTGAGCGACATCTTTAAACTTTTGTTTAGAAGCAAGAAAATCATCAGTATAACCATGAACTTCAAGAGCTTTTTCAGAAACTTTTCTCTCAGGATTTAAATAACAATGAAATTTATTTTTTGTCGGAATTAGATTCTCTAATTCTATACATCCAATTTCAACTATACGATGCCCATCTTTAACTGAAATTCCAGTCGTTTCTGTGTCTAAAATAATTTCTTTCATAATTAAATTTGATTAAGAATTCTTTTAACATATTTTTCGATAGTTTTTGTTTTAAAATCATTTTTAATAATAAAATTTGATTTTTTTTTTTTATAATCAAGTGAAAGTTGAATCTTTTTAAATATTTTAAAAAGTTTTTTATTGTAATTTTTTCTCTTTTTTAAGCGTCTTAAAAGCTCTGATTTTTTTGGTTGTATAAATATTAGTATATCTTTTGGTTTGTTAATCTTATTTTCTAACAAAAGAGGTATATCTAAAATTACTATCTTTTTATTTTTATTTTTTTTTAAAAAGATATTCATTTTTTTTCTTATTTCTAAATGAACAATTTTTATAATTTTTTTTAAATTATTTTTTTCGGCTAATATAGCATTCGAAATATCTGATTTATGTATTGGAAATTTAATAAAATATTCCGGTAAACTTTTTTTTAATTTTTTAAAGATTGATCTATCTTTTTTATATAATTTACCTACTTCTTCATCTGCATTAAATACTGGATATCCAAATTTTTTAGCAACATAACTTTTCCCAGATCCTATTTCTCCTAAAATACCAATTATTTTCATTGATCTAAAACTTTTAAAACTTCATCGTTAATTTCAGGTTGAATTCCGTGCCAAATTTTAAAAGCGGCTGCAGCTTGATGGATAAACATTCTTTTACCATTTTCTACGCGGTTTCCCATTGATTTTGCATTTTTTAAAAAATTAGTTTCCTTTGGATTATAGATTACATCATAAAAAAATTTTTCATTTTCAATTTTTGAAAGATCCAAGTTAATTTCTTCATTGTTATTAAGCCCTACACTTGTCGCGTTAATTATCATATCAAATTGTGGAATTTCCCCCCATTCACATATTGTCAAATTGACAAATATTTCTTTTAATTTTTTAACTTTAGCTATCGTCCTATTGGTTATCATAATATTTGATGCATTCATTTTCATAAGAGAAAAAATAATAGATGGTACTACTCCTCCTGCACCAATTATAAAAATCTTTTTTCCATTAACATTAAATTTTGTATCTTGTATGGCTGATGAAAACCCGTCAATATCTGTATTGTGGCCAATAATTTTTTTATCTTTTAAATAAATTGTGTTAACAGATCGTGTTTCCTCAGCTTCATGGCTTAGTTCATCCAAGTAAGAAATAACTTCATTTTTAAAAGGTATTGTAACATTTGCGCCTTCTATTTCTTTGTTTTTAATTTTAAGAAATAAATTTTTTAAATCTGAGCTTTCTAATTTCTGTTTTTCAAATACGGCTTTTATATTATTCTTTTTAATCCAAAAATTGTGAAGTTGAGGAGATTGTGAATGATTTATTGGATTACCAATTACTAAATATTTTTTCATTTTAATAATTATTTAAATGTTCTTTTATTTTATTTATTGGAAGACCCATTATTGTATTTTCATCTCCCTCAATATTTGAAAAAAGATTTCTCCCTTCTCCCTCAATTTGATATACGTTATAGGCGTATAAACTCTCGTCTGGTATTTTTTCTAGATAAGATATTAGGTCTTTTTCATCAAAAGTTTTCATGGTTAAAGTCGCTTTATCAGTATAATTCCATACCATTGAACCATTTTTTGAAATACAAACTGAACTGATAAGGTTATGTTTTTTCCCGTTAAGTTTTTTTAAAATAAACAAAGCCTCTTCTCTACTTTCTGGTTTGGAAATTAGTTCACCATTCAAATCAATAACACTGTCAGCACCTATTACGATTTTCTCAAGTTTCGTTTGACTAATTTTATTAGCTTTTAATTCTGCAAGATTTTTAGAAATGGTTTCTGGTGTAGCCTTTTCTTTTATTAAACTTTTTTTAACAATATCTTCGTCAATATTTGAGGGTAAAACACTACAATTTATTCCATTTTTATTTAAAATTTCTTTTCTAACTTTACTTTTTGATGCAAGAATTATTTCAATCATTTTTTTTATAAATTTCGTAAATTTTTATTATGGATGCAACTGTTTCTTCTACAGATTTTCTTGTTACATCAATGACAGGCCATTTATATTTTCTAAAAGTATTTTTGGCTCGATCAACTTCTTTCTTAATATTTTCAAGATTTGTATAATTTTTATTTTCAGATTCTTTAATAGAATTCATTCTATTTTTTCTTATATCTGCCAGCCTTTCCGGTTCTGTATTTAAACCAATTACGCACGCCATATTTGGATTATCTTTTAAAGATTTAGGAATAGAGTTTTCGTCTACTAAAGGTATGTTTGAGGTTTTAAAACCTTTGTTTGCAAGATAGATTGATGTTGGAGTTTTGCTTGTTCTGCTTACACCTAAAAGAATTATGTCAGATTTATTTAATTCTTTAACTAAATTTCCATCATCATGATTCATTGTAAATTGTATTGCTGCAATTTTCTTATAATATTCTTCGTTTAATGCGTACTGACCGCTTGGTTGGTGTGAAGCCTTTTGATTCAAAAGTTTTGAAAAGCTTAGTATTAGATCTCCAAGAACACCAAAACATGGAATTTTTTTATCTTCACTTGTGTTGGCTAAAAATTTTGCCAAATTACTATCAACAATAGAATATAAAATAATTGAATTCGAATTTTTTTCTGCTTCTGACAATATTTTAAAAATTTGATTTTCTGTTCTTGTAAAAGAATAAGTATGAATTTTATAATCTATATTTTTAAATTGAGCTTTTATAGCTATAAATATTCTATCTAATGTTTCTCCTGTAGAGTCAGATATAAGATAAATTTGATATGTATTGTTCATGTATAAACTGTTAACAATATTTTATTATTTAAATCAAATTTTACTAATTTAATATTTTAAAATTTTTGTTGTAAAACCGAAGTTTTATTAACATTATCAAACATCTGTACAATATTTTAGGTAATTTTAAAGAATTGTTAATAAGCTTCAATTTTTCATATATATTAAATTAATTTAAAACATTAAATGTTAATAAATTGTTTATAAAATGTTCATTAAATTTAATCATCATTATTCACAGGATCTACTAATACTACAACCTTATATATTTAATTATTAATATGTCTCCAATTACAGAAGTAATAGTAAATAAAAAAACCAACATTCAACCAGTTTGGATTATGAGACAAGCAGGCAGATATTTGCCTGAGTTTAGGGAAATTCGAAAAGTTAATACAGATTTTATTAAATTATGTTTAAATGAAAAACTGGCTTCAGAAATAACACTTCAACCTTTAAAAAGATTTGAATTAGATGCAGCAATTATTTTTTCAGATATTTTGATGCTCCCATATGGTCTAAATCAAAAGGTTGAATTTAAAAAAAATTTTGGTCCTTTACTAGGTGACTTAAATTTAGATGAAATTTCTAAAATAGATGAAGTTGACTTTGTTGAAAAAATTTACCCTGTTTATAAAGCCATTAATTTAGTAAAAAAAAATAAACTTACTAATAATAAAACCATAATAGGTTTTACTGGTGCTCCTTGGACATTACTTGTTTACATGATAAATAAACAATCTCCAAAATTGAAGCTCAAAGATGATTTTTTTAAAGATGAATTTGTAATAAATCGAATTTTAATAATTCTTGAAAAATTTTTGAAAGTTCATATTAAAAATCAAATAGATAATGGAGCTGAGGTAATACAAATTTTTGATAGTTGGGCGGGACTATTAAGTGAGAAAGATCTACCAAATTATATATATATTCCAACTTTAAGTTTAGTTGATTACGTTAAGTCTTTAGGAGTGCCTGTAATTTGTTTTCCAAGAGGAATAAAAAATTATAAAAATTATTGTGAAATAGTAAAACCTGATGCAATTTGTATTGATTATGATGTTGATCCTATTTTAATTGCTGATCAAATTAATATTCCGATCCAAGGAGGGATGGATCCGAAGATTTTACTATCTGATAAAGAAACTTTAAAAAAAGAAATAAACAAATATCTCAATATATTTAAACATCATCCATATATATTTAACTTAGGACATGGAATATTACCCGAAACAAAAATAGAAATGATGGAATATCTCGTTAAAACAGTAAAAGATTTTTAAATGAAAAAAGCAGTAATATTATTTAATCTAGGTGGTCCTGACAAACTTGAAAATGTTGAACCTTTTTTATTTAATCTTTTTAATGATCCAGCAATTTTAAACTTACCAAACTTTTTAAGATATCCATTAGCTAAATTGATAGCTAACAGAAGAGCTCCAACTGCAAAAAAAATTTATGAAGAATTAGGTGGCTCTTCTCCCATTTTAAAACTTACTGAACAACAAGCTAGTGCTTTAGAATTGAGACTAAATAAAGATGATAATTCATCTAATTTTAAATGCTTTACAGTAATGAGGTGTTGGCATCCAAGAGCAGAAAACGTTGTTAAACAGGTAATTAATTATAATCCAGATGAAATAATATTAATGCCATTATACCCACAGTATTCAGCGGCTACATCTGGTTCATCTATAAAAGAGTGGAACGATGTTTGTAAAAAAAGTAATTTTAAAAAGAAAACAAGTACGATTTGTTGTTATCCAACTGATGAAAATTTTATTCAAGCACATAAAGATGAAATTTTAAAGAAAACAAATAATTATAAGAATTTTAAATTAATATTTTCTGCACACGGTTTGCCTGAAAAAAATATTAAAAAAGGTGACCCATATCAATGGCAGGTAGAGCAATCTGTTAAAAAAATTGTTGATTCTTTGAATATAAAAGATTTAGATTGGATTTTAAGTTATCAAAGTCGTGTCGGACCTTTAAAATGGATTGGTCCATCTACAGAAGAAATTATTGTGGAAAATTCAAAATTAGGCAAACATATTGTTTTGGTCCCTGTTGCATTTGTATCAGAGCATTCCGAAACATTGGTAGAGCTAGACATAGAATACAAAGAGTTAGCCAAAAAAAATGGCTGTAAGAATTATTCTAGAGTACCAGCACTAGGAACAAATGAAAACTATATTAAAGCAATGTCCGATTTAATAATAAAAAAACAAAATTACAATTTTAATGGAGAAATCTTTCCACCAAAAATACAATGTCCAAACCAATTTAAAAAGTGTCCATGTCTAAGTTATGAATAGCTACTTATTATTTAAAAGTTTACATTTGATTGCAGTCATTTCTTGGATGGCTGGACTTTTATACCTTCCAAGAATATTTGTATATCATTCTGAAAATAATAATGAAATTATAGCAAATGTATTTAAAACAATGGAAAGAAAATTATTTTATTACATAATGACGCCAGCAATGGTGCTAAGTTGGATATTTGGTTTAGTCTTAATTCACGAAATAGGTTTCGGACAATTAGCTAGTCTATGGCTTCAATTAAAGCTTATATTAGTGATATTATTAACTGTTTATCACTTCTATCTAGGTTCATTACTAAATCAATTTAAATTAGATCAAAATCAAAAAAGCACAAAATTCTATCGTTACATTAATGAGATACCTACATTAATGCTAATTTTAATAGTTTTTTTAGTAATTTTTAAGCCAATCTAGGGTTGAATTATCTTAAATTGTATATATATTAATCATATTATTAAGTCCTTAATAATTTTCAATCATGAACATACAGGAATTAAAACTAAAATCATCTGAACAGCTTATTACTCAAGCAGAAGAGCTTGGTATAGAAAATGCTAGCACTTTAAGAAAACAAGAGATTCTTTTTGCTATATTAAAAAAAGTTGCTGAAAAAGAAGAAATTACTGGCGCGGGTGTATTGCAGTTATTACAAGATGGATTTGGTTTTTTGAGAGCAATGGAGTCAAATTATTTGCCTGGACCAGATGACATTTATGTAAGTCCAAGTCAAATTAGAAAATTTGGTTTAAGGACTGGTGATACTGTAGAGGGACCTGTGCGAGCACCAAAAGAAGGAGAGAGATATTTTGCGTTGCTTCAGGTCAGTAAAATAAATTTTGAGGAACCAGAAAAATCAAGACATAAAATAGCATTTGACAACTTAACCCCTTTATATCCAGATAAGCAGCTTGTTATGGAAGTTGAAGCTGTAAAACCAGATAAAAAACAAGATCTGACCCCAAGACTAATTGACTTGGTAAGCCCGATTGGAAAAGGCCAAAGGTCAATTATTATTTCACCTCCTAAAGCTGGTAAAACTATGATTCTTCAGAGCATTGCAAACTCGATAGCAAAAAATTATCCCGAATGTTATTTAATAGTCCTTTTAATTGATGAAAGACCTGAAGAGGTAACTGACATGCAAAGAACAGTAAAAGGTGAAGTAATTAGCTCAACATTTGATGAGCCAGCACAAAGACATGTAGCTGTCGCTGAAATGGTCATTGAAAAAGCTAAAAGATTAACCGAGCATAAAAAAGACGTTGTTATATTATTAGACTCAATTACTAGATTAGGACGAGCTTATAATGCAGTTATTCCAAGCTCAGGTAAAGTTTTAACTGGTGGGGTTGATGCTAATGCTCTGCAAAGGCCCAAAAGGTTTTTTGGAGCTGCTAGAAACATTGAAGAAGGTGGTTCACTTACAATTATATCTACAGCGTTAATTGATACAGGTAGTAGAATGGATGAAGTAATTTTTGAAGAATTTAAGGGAACAGGAAATAGCGAAACAGTATTGGATAGAAAAATAGCAGATAAAAGAATTTATCCAGCTATAGATATAACAAAATCTGGTACTAGAAGAGAAGAGTTATTGTTTGAAAAGGACGACCTTCAAAAAATGAATGTTTTAAGAAGAATTATTGCCCCAATGGGAACTATGGATGCTATTGAATTTATCAGCTCAAAATTAAAGGATACAAAAAATAATTCTGACTTTTTTAATTCAATGAATAAACCTGCTTAACTATTCAATTATTTTCTTTAATTCAGTTAAATAACCTGAATAGTTTTCCCATTTTTTAATAGAAGATTTATAAACAGGTGTTCTAACTTGGGCCAAACTTGCAGTTGCAACTTTACTCCTATTTTTGTGAGGCTTTAAACAATTTTTATCCCAATCAAGATTACAAAATTCAAGCAATTGTTTAGTTTCTTTTTCTTGATCACCTACTAATCTTTCATAGGATAAATTGTAAATATCTTTATCAAATTTTTTATTCCAATATTCCATAAGTTTTTTATAAAGATTAAAAAAATTACCTAAATTTCTAAGATTGTAACCAAATGATAAAGATGGACCAGAGAAAGAGTTTTTATAATTTGAAAAACAGGTATCCATAGGGTCTCTTGTGCAATGTATAATTTTAGAATTGGGGAATAAAATTTTTATAAAGCCAATCCATCTAAAATTAAGAGGAGCTTTATCTACCAAATAATCTTCTTTAAAATTAAAATTTTCTAAATTTTCTAAATAATCGCTTTGAATTAATTTTAACTTTCCTTCAGGTATATTTTCAATTTTGTTATTTATAAATTTTTTATCATTAATTACATATTGATAGATTGCATCACTTAAAAAACTTAACTCACCGGCTCCATAAACGTTGTTATGTGAAGATAATATCTGTTCGACTAAAGTGGTTCCAGATCTAGGCATTCCAACAATAAAAATAATTTTTGTTTTAATATCAGTTTTTAATTGACCTCTATTTGATTTAAATAATTCATGTAATTGCTGAAAAAGTCTTTCATCATCATTAAAATTATATTTATATTTGTCGTTTGCAATTTTGTTCCCTAAACTCAAAAATTCAAAAGACTCTTTATATGATTTAATATCCTCATACGCTTTACCTAAAGAAAAATATAGACTTTGTTTTTGGTCTTTACTCAAATTTAAATTTAATTTGTTTTCCATGGATTTTAAATGATCATGATTTTTATCTTTGTATTTTGTAATTAAACTTATTGATTTATCAACTGTAGTATTTTGGGGGTTAATTTCGTTTACTTTATATAAATTTTTAAGAGCAAGTTCAAAATTTCCAACTTGCTGATGGTAATGCCCAAGTGCAGTGTAAATTATTTCATCGGATTGTTTTGATTTACTTAATTCAAGAGCTCTTTCGTAATTAGATTTAGCATCATCCATGTTCATATCAGTTAAATCTAAATTTGCCAGATTAACTAAAGCATCAATATAATCTTTATTAATAGATAGAGCTTTTTCAAAGTATTCTCTAGCAATTTTATTTTTATTTAATCTTGTACTTATCAAACCCAGATTATTAAGAATAAAAATATTGTTGGGACTATTTTGAATACCTATTTTTAAAATTTTCATAGCATCGTCATTCTTATTTAATGATGACAATGCCAGAGCAGTAGCATTAATAAATATCTCTTGATCTGGAAATTTTTTTATTAAAACTTTTCCTTTTTGAACTACTTCTTCATGTCTGCCAGTATTATAAAGATTTACTAATATTGAAACTTGTTTTTTAAGATATTCTATTTGATCTTTCATTTTGAGATATTAAATTTTGAAAAGATTATAATTAGGCATAAAATAGATTATATTATAGTATATTTTTAATACTATATTTTTACAGAATGACAATTTATGCGTTATCTTCAGGACCAGGCATTTCAGGAGTAGCAATTATAAGAATTTCAGGACCTGAAACATATACAGTGATCAAATCATTAACTGGACGAGATAATTTAAAACCTAGAATGGCAAACCTTCTAAAAATAAACAATATCAACACTTCTGAGCTTATCGATGAAGGTATAATTATATGGTTTCCTGGCCCTGAAAGCTACACAGGAGAGGATATGGCCGAAATTCATGTACATGGAGGAAAAGCCGTAGTTTTGAGTGTTCAAAATGAAATTTCAAAAGTTAAAAATTGTCGATTAGCTGAACCAGGAGAATTTACAAAGCGTGCTTTTCAAAATGGAAAGATCAATTTGTTAAAAGCAGAAAGTATAGCTGATTTAATCTCTGCAGAAACCGAAATTCAAAGATTACAAGCTATAAAAATTATGAAAGGAAAATCTTCAGATAAATTTAATGAATTAAGAGAAAAATTATTGAAAATTTTATCATTTGTTGAAGCAAAAATTGATTTTCCTGAGGAAGATATACCAGAAGAAAATTTAAAAAAGATTAAACAAGACGCTTCAGAAACTTTAAATGAAATTAAAAAAATTTTAAATGATCAAAAAATTGGAGAGATTATCCGTGAAGGTTTTAAAGTTGCAATTGTTGGCCCAACTAATGCCGGTAAATCAAGTCTTCTAAATAATTTATCGAATAGAGAGGTTGCTATAGTTTCTGAAATTGCTGGAACCACACGAGATGTTGTCGAAGCACACCTAAATATAGATGGATACCCAGTTATCATATCTGATACCGCAGGAATTCGAGACTCAACTAACGAAATTGAAAAGAAGGGAATAAAGTTATCACTAAAAAAAGCTGAAAATGCCGACTTAAAATTAGTGGTAGTTGATGCTAAAAGCATTGATTTAAGCGGTTTTTTAGATGATTTGCTTAAAAATGATGCTATTTTAGTTATTAATAAATCAGATCTATTAAAAGAAAAATTAAATCAAAAAATTCTTAAACATAATCACGTTTTAATTTCATTAAAAGATAATGTAAATATAGATTTGTTAATTTCAAAAATTAAAAATAGTTTGGAAAATAAATTTATAACAGAAGAGGATATTTTAATTACTCGAGAAAGACACAGACAACATTTAGAGCAGTGTGCGGATCATTTGAAAAATTTTTTGGACAAAAATGATAAAAAAGATTTTGATAAAGCAGCTGAAGATTTAAGATTGGCAACTAGAAATTTGGGTATGATTGTTGGAAAAGTTGATGTAGAGGAGATATTAGGTAGTATTTTCAACGATTTTTGTATCGGAAAATAAAAGCTATTTTGCTGTATTTTTGGCCCTTTTTTGACTATTTTCATTGATAAATAAGGCTTATTTAAAAAAAAAACTCAATTCTTGTAAATTTTTAAATCAAATATAAATTTACAGCATGAAAAAAGATATTTCATTTGATGTAGTAGTAATTGGTGGAGGGCATGCAGGCTGCGAGGCAGCAGCAGCATCTGCACGACTTGGAATTGACACTGCTCTATTTACTCACAATAAAAATACCATTGGAGAAATGTCATGTAATCCTGCTATCGGTGGGTTAGGTAAAGGTCATCTGGTGAGAGAAATTGATGCTTTAGATGGAGTTATGGGTGAAGTAGCTGATAAGTCTGGAATACAATTTAGATTGTTAAATAGAAGTAGAGGACCTGCAGTAAGAGGTCCAAGAACTCAGTCAGATAGATCATTATACCGCAAATTTATGCAGGAAAAACTTGTAAACTATTGTAATTTAAGCATTTTTTCAGATCCTGTAATAAAATTTATTTTTACAAATAATAAAATAAGTGGATTTATTACACAGAAAGGTAACAAAGTAAGTTGTAGCAAGTTAATCTTAACAACTGGGACATTTTTAAATGGTTTGATCCATATAGGAGATGAAAGAACTCCTGCAGGTCGATTTAATGAAAAACCAAGCACAGGTTTAAGTGAGCAGTTAGAGAAATATAAATTTAAAATTGGCCGATTAAAAACAGGAACACCTCCTAGGCTAGATTCTAGGTCTATCAATTATGAAAATTTGGAAAAACAGTTCGCAGATGATGTTCCATATTTTTTTTCTTTTTTAACAAAAAAAAATTTTAACAAGCAAGTGTCATGTTCCATGACCTATACTAATAAAAAGGTTCATAAGATTATCGAAAAAAATTTATCCAAAAGTGCAATGTATTCTGGAAGTATTCAGGGTGTAGGTCCAAGATATTGTCCTTCAATAGAAGATAAAATAGTGAAATTTGCGGACAAGACAAGACATCAGATATTTTTAGAGCCTGAGGGGCTTAATGACCATACAATTTACCCAAATGGTATTTCGACTTCTCTACCTGAAGTTGTGCAAGCAGAAATACTCAATAATATCAATGGTTTAGAGAATGTTAAGATTATTAGACCAGGATATGCCATAGAATACGATTATATTGATCCTAGAGAGCTTTTTTTGACATTGGAAACAAAAAAAATAAAGAACTTATATCTTGCCGGTCAAATCAATGGAACCACAGGATATGAAGAGGCGGCAGCTCAAGGTCTTATAGCTGGCATTAACGCTGCCCTGTCTATAAAAAATATGGAGCCTTTTATATTAGACCGATCAGATGCTTATATTGGAGTGATGATTGATGATTTGGTAACAAAGGGTGTAGCTGAACCATACAGGATGTTCACGTCACGTGCTGAGTATAGATTGAGCCTTAGATCTGATAATGCAGATTTGAGACTTACCCATAAAGGAATTAAGATTGGATTGATATCAGACCTGAGAAAAGAGATTTTTGAAGATAAATTTAATAAATTGAGCAAAATCTCAATGCAAATGGCTAATTTAAATATATCACCTTCAAAAGCAGATAAGTTCGGGATTAAAATTGCGAAAGATGGTGTTTTTAGAACTGCTGATGAAATTTTAACCCAAAAAAGCGTAAATATGAAGAAAATTAGGGAAATTTGGCCAGAAATTATAAATAGTGGGCATGAAATTGATGAGCAGATTGAAATTAATTCCCATTACAGGGGTTATTTGAAGAAACAAAAGGCAGATATTTTGGCTTTTAAAAGAGATGAGAACTTAATAATACCAGAAAATATTGACTATGATCAATTTTCTGGTCTTTCTAACGAGGTTAAAGCTAAATTTAAAGAAATAAGGCCTAAAACCATGGGTCAGGCACTCAGAATAGACGGAATTACACCTGCGGCCGTATATATTTTGTTGTCACATGTCAAAAGAAAGTCTATTAAGCATATAGCTTAATGGATAATCAAATATTAAATTCTTACTCTAAATTATCAAACCTGAATGTTTCACGTGAAACTTGTAATGAGCTCGAAACTTTAGTTTCAATGATTCAACAAAAAAATAGAAAAATTAACATAATAAGCAGAAAAATATCTAAAAAAGAGGAAATAAGAGAGAGACATATCATTGATTCAGCACAAATTATTGATTTTGTTGACTTAAATAGTAATACAACCTCTGATTTAGGAGCAGGGGGAGGTATGCCAGGCCTAATAGTTGCAATAGTTATGAAAAAAATAAAAAATAATATGAAAATCAATCTGTATGAAAAAAGTTATCACAAATGTGCTTTTTTAAAAGAAGTTTCAAAAAAATTAAATTTGAACACTGATATAATTCAAAAAGATATTTTTACGGTTAAAAATATTGAAACAGGAACAGTAATGTCCAGAGCTTTTAAACCTATGCCAGTAATCCTTGATTTGATAAATCAAAATTTCACAAAATATAAGAACATAATTTTGTTCATGGGAAGTTCAGGAAGAAAAATCTTAAATAACACACTCAAAGAATGGGATATAGATTATGAAGAAAAAAAAAGTTTAACCAATAATGATTCATTTATATTAAATTTAAAACAAATTAGAAAAAAATTTTCATGAAAATAATATCAATAATAAATCAAAAAGGTGGTGTTGGAAAAACAACTACAGTGATAAATCTTGCATCAGCATTATCGCAACAAGAAAAAAAAATTTTAGTAATTGATCTAGATCCACAAGGGAATGCAACGACAGGATTAGGGTTATCAAACACAGGACAATCAGATCAAACCATATATGGAATTTTAAATGGAACAATGTCAATCGCAAATGTTATTAAAAAAACAAAGTTTGAAAATTTAGATCTGATTACGTCTAACGTAGATTTGTCTGGTCTTGAAGTTGAAACTGCTGGCGATAATGATAGAGCATTCATTTTAAAAGCCAAATTAGCCGCATATTTAAACGATTCTGGAGCTTTTTATGATTATATTCTAATAGATTGCCCACCATCATTGAGCTTATTAACTGTAATGGCTCTAGTATCATCAAATTCATTATTAGTCCCACTTCAAACAGAATTCTTTGCTTTGGAAGGCCTTACTCAACTAATGAAGACTATTGAAAGAATAAAAATTAATTTAAATCCATCGCTTGAGATTCAGGGGATACTTTTAACTATGTATGATAGAAGAAATAAGTTATCTTCTCAAGTCGAGCAAGAGGCCAGAGGTTACTTTAAAGAAAAAGTTTATCAAACAGTAATTCCAAGAAATGTTAGATTATCTGAGGCCCCATCTCATGGCGTTCCAGTCTTAATATATGATAAAAATTGTCCAGGTAGTAAATCATATTATAGTTTTACAGATGAGTTTATTTCTCAAGAAAACAAAATAGGAAGTGCTGCATAATGAATTCAAAAATTAAAAAAGGTTTAGGAAGAGGCCTTTCATCTTTAATTGGTGAGACAAAAATTGAAACCCAAACTAATAAATTGTTATTAAGCGATATAGTTCCAAATAAGTTACAGCCTAGGAAAAATTTTGATGAAGAAAATTTAACTGATCTAACTAATTCAATAAAAGAACGAGGAGTAATCCAACCTATTATTGTAAGAAAATCAAATTCTGAAAGTTCAAAGTTTGAGATTATAGCTGGTGAAAGAAGATGGTTGGCCGCTAGAAAAGCTGGTCTCCATGAAATTCCTGTTGTTGTTACTGAGGCAGACGATCTTAAATCCTTAGAATTCGCGATTGTTGAAAATGTTCAAAGACATGATCTCAATCCATTGGAAGAAGCATTAGGATATAAACGACTTATAGATGAATTTTCATATGATCAGGAAAAAGTTGCAAAATTTATAGGTAAAAGTAGGAGTTATATTACTAATTCTTTAAGACTATTAAACTTACCTGAAGAAGTGTTAAAGTTTTTAGAAGAAAAAAAATTAAGTTCAGGTCACGCAAAAATATTAGTAGGTATGGATAATGCACTATTTGTTGCAAATAAAATTATTGAAAAGAAATTATCAGTTCGTCAGGCAGAAAATTTTGTTAAAATTTTCAAGAAAAAAAATACTCCCAATAAGAATATAAAAGATCCCAATATAAAAAATCTAGAAGTATCGCTATCTGATAAAATTGGGCTTAATGTTGAGATAAGAAATAATAAAAGAAATAAAGGTACAATTACTTTTTCTTATCATGACATTGATCAACTAAATAAGATAATAGAGGTTATAAAGTCTAATTATTAGCTAAATTAGCTTTGTAGAAAATAAAATCTAATAGAATGTTTATTGATGAAGATATGTTCTTTTTTAAAATTAACTCCGTTTGATTTATTTCCTCAATTAAGTTTATAACGCCATCTGTTGTCCAACTCTGAACTTGTTTTTTTACTATTTCTTTTTCTTTCCAAAATATAGGTGGTTTAAAAGAGGTTATGGCAATATCAATATTATCTCTATTGTTTTCAATATGATTTTTAATTCTCAAAAGTCTTTTAGATTTATTTAAGAAATATCTCAAAATCATTATTGAATCATCATTAGAAAAGTTATTTTCGTTTATTATTTTTATTAATTGCGTTTTATTTTTAGCCAAACATGAGTCAATTAGAAGTGACACGTCATATTCTCCAGCTAGATTTGTTAATTTAAGAATTTCATCGAAATTTATTGTCTTCTTTTCTTTTAAGTAAATACTAATTTTATTTAGTTCATTTTTTAAATTTTGTCTTTTGCAATTAGCTCTTTCCACTAATAAATTGATAGATTGAGTTGATATATTAATTTTTTTTTCTTTAAAAAAATTGATAGCAATTGCATTTAAGTTTTGATTTGTGTCTGGATAGAAAGGTATACAAATTAAATTTTTATCTTTTTCAAATAAATTTCTTAATTTTGATTTTTTGTCTAGTAAATCAGATTCTATTACTATTATAAAATCCTCATATTTTTTTAAGATAATTTCATCTATAATATTTTTAATTTTATCCGATGCTTTTTTAATAACTATGAATTTTTCTTTATCAAAAAGTGACCCAGATGAAATAGAACTGAAAAAACTTTCCAAATTTTTTAATATTTCGTTTTCATAATAATTGAATCTATTTAAATTTCTTTTTTTATAAATATTATCTATTATCTCATTTTTAAAACCTTCATTATCACCATATAATAAAAATAGTTTCGATTTTTTATAATCTATTTTATTTATTTCGTAATTTTTAATAATCATCTAAATTTCTCAACTTTAAAATAAGTTTATCAAAAATTTTTTCTATTAAATTTTTTTCAATATTTTTCTTATATTGTTCAAATTCAAATTTATTTGATTGATTACCGTAACTAAATTTTTCATTGAATTTATAAGTTTTTGTTTCATTATTTGATAAAGATATAATCACAGTAGTTTGTATTTGCATCTCTAGGATTACAGGATCACCTTTATTATCTTTTGATAAAATAGCTTCATTTTTATTTGAATTAATTTTTAATGAAATTTTTCTTTTTTCATTTATTTCAGTATAACGTTTTAAATTTCTTTCTATTGATCTTGAGATTTTATCATCGTTTTCAGTATCTATATTTTCTATATAAAAATTTAAGTCTTTAGATGAATAAATTGGTTCGTAGCCTGTACATTGTCCGAGTAACAAAAATATAGTTATAAAAATAATTTTCCTCATTTTACAATAAAATTTATTAGTTTATTTTTAACATAAATTTTTCTAACGATTTCTTTATCATTGAGATATTTTTTAAACTCATCTCTTTTTTTTACTAATTCAATTAAATTATCTTCGTTAATATCATTTTCACACTCTAATAAACCTCTTTTTTTACCATTGAATTGAACAACTATGGTATTAGATTTTTTTGATAAATATCTTTTATCAATTTCTGGCCATACAGTATCAATTTTTTCATTAATTGTGCTTATACATTCTGAAATCATGTGAGGTAACACTGGTTGCATTACTTTCAATATTTTTAGGTAATTTTCTTTAAAAATTAATGTTTTAATTTTTTTTTCAATCTTACATGTATTAAGAAAATTATAAATTTCATGAAAATTTGCAATTATCACATTGTAGTGGAAATTTTCTAAATTAAATGTAATTTTTTGGATTATTTGGTTTGTAAAAATATTAATTTCTTCATCTATTCCATTATCTTTAGTTAATTTAGATTTTTCTAAAAATAATTTATCTCTAATTTCATTATGTAAATCCCAAAATTTTTGAACAAATTTATATGATGATTGCATGCCTGTATCTGACCATTGAACATCTTTTTCAGGTGGGCTGTCTGATAAAATAAAAAATCTCACAGCATCTGCTCCATAGGTTTCAAACATTATTTCAGGGTCAATTGTATTTTTTTTTGATTTTGACATAGACTCTGAAGCACCTACCATAACTTTCTTCGAGCTATCATTTTTTAGATAAAAATCCTTACCATTCTCACTTGAAACTTCATCTGGACTATACCAAGTATTATCTATTTTATAGGTTTGATGACAGACCATACCTTGTGTAAATAAACCTTTAAATGGTTCAGATATTTTGAATTTATCATTTTTGAAGTCCAAGGCTTTTGTAAAAAATCGAGAATATAAAAGATGTAGAATAGCATGCTCAACTCCTCCAATATATTGATCTACTGGCATCCAATATTCTATATCTTTTAAGCTAAAACCTTCCTCTTTATTATTTGCAGAGCAAAATCTTAAAAAATACCAAGATGAATCTACGAAGGTATCTAAAGTATCTGTTTCTAATTTACATTCTTCATTTCCTATTTTTATTTTTTTCCATTCATCTTGATGGTCTAGTGGATTACCATTCACATTCAGGTTAATTTTTTCTGGTAGTTTTATTGGAAGTTTATCCTGAGGTACTTTTAAAATTTCATTTTTTGAATTATACGCTATTGGAATTGGACATCCCCAATATCTTTGTCTTGAAACACCCCAATCTTTTAATCTGAAATTGATTTTTTTTTTTCCTATATTTTTTTTTTCTAATATTTCAATAGTCTTTAAAATCGACTCATTTGGCACAACTAGACCATTAAGGAAATCTGAATTAAATATTTCACCAGGGCCTGTATAAGCAATTTTATCTATTTTGAAGTCATCCTTTTCATTCAATGGTTTAACAACTGGTTTTATTTTTAATTTGTATTTATTTGCAAAATCCAGATCTCTTTGGTCATGAGCTGGACAACCAAAAACTGCACCAAAACCATAATCCATTAAAACAAAGTTTGCAAAATAAACTGGAACTTTTTCGTCATTCAAAGGATTTAAGGCGATTAAATTTGTTTTAAACCCTAGCTTTTCTGCTTGAGAAATTGATTCTTCTGTCGTACCCGTTTTTGAACAATTAGATTTAAACTTTTCAAATTCTTTATCACCATTATAAATTTCAGCTATTGGATGATCGACAGATACTGCAAGGAATGACATGCCAAAAAGAGTGTCAGGTCTTGTTGTAAAACATTTAATTTCTTTGAATTTGTTATTTCCTTCAATTTTAAAATTTAATTCACAACCAAAAGATTTACCGATCCAATTTTTTTGCATTAATTTAACTTTGTTCGGCCATTCATCTAGTTTTTCGAGACCTTCCAAAAGTTCGTCTGAAAATTTAGTTATATTAAAAAACCATTGATTTAATTTTTTTCTTTCTACTATTGCTCCTGATCTCCATCCTTTACCATTAATTACCTGTTCATTAGCTAAAACAGTTTTATCTACAGGATCCCAATTGACATAGTTTTCTTTTCTATAGACCAAACCTTTATCATATAGATCTAAGAAAAATTTTTGTTGGTGTTTGTAGTATTCTGGAGAGCAAGTAGAAATTTCTCTATCCCAATCTATTGAAAGCCCAAGTTTTTTAAGCTGTGTTTTCATGGTAGCTATGTTTTTTTCCGTCCAATCTTTTGGATCAAGATTATTTAATTTTGCGGCATTTTCAGCTGGCATACCAAAGGAATCCCATCCCATTGGATGTAGAACGTTAAAACCTTTTAGTTTTTTGTATCTTGATAATACATCACCAATTGTATAATTTCTCACATGTCCCATATGTATTTTTCCAGAGGGATATGGAAACATTTCTAGACAATAAAATTTCTTTTTTTTAAGATCAATATCGACTTTGAAAGAACTATTTTCCTCCCATACTTTTTGCCATTTTTTTTCGATAGATTTAAAATTGTACCTGTTCACAAATTTATTGATTTGACGGATCTGGATAAACCTTTTTAGGTCTTCTTTTTTTTAATTCCTCATCTAAATCTTTTTTATAAATTGCTGCCTTTTTTAAAATTTTACTTTTAATTTGGTTATCTAAATCACTTTCTACTTTTTTAATTACACACTGATTATTTTGATTACAGTCTCTTTTTCTTATATCAATTTTAAGTGCATCCGATCTAACTTCATTAGTTAAAAAAGTGATGGTTATTTTTACCGCTTCTTGTGGATTATCTTCACTATACCAATCAGTTATTATTAACCCGCCGGCATAATCAACATTTGAAATACTCATAAAATCAATTGTATCTAAAGATGCACGCCACAAAGGATTAGAAGAGGCAAATAAAAAATTGGTTTCTTTATTACCACCGAAACTTCCACCTATATTTATACCTCTTCCTTCTTTAACATTTTGTCTGGCTCTTTCTTTTCCACTAACGATAGGCTTTGAATCCCAATCAATTTTACTGCATGAATTTAAGGAAATTATTAAAAGTGGAATTAAGGATATTTTTGAAAAAGATTTAATTAAATTCATAATAAATGATGGTTTAACTGAATAAATAGTGATTTCAAAAGGTAATTTTGTTGCAAAAATGCAACATAATTGAAAATTTTGATAAGATTACCAAGAATTTTGAAATTTGTGTCGTTTTTCTTGGTAAAAGCGCTCATTCATATAATTAATTATATAACAAAGGAGTAATATGAATAATTTAAAAAAACTGGGCTTAACAGCTCTAGCTGGTTCATTAGCGGTAACTGCTGCTAATGCTACTGAATATTCAGTAACTGGTGATGCAATATTAAAATATGCATCAATAGATTATCCTGCTGGAACAGAAGCTCAAAATGGTAAAGGTCTTGGTGTTGACACTGACCTTTATTTCAACGCTTCAGGAGAGACTGACAACGGATGGACTGTTGCATTTTTCCAAGCGGCAAATACTGACGGTGCATGGTCAAACTCATCTTCACAAGTAACAATTGGAATGGGTGGACTAGGTACATTGAAAGTGAACAACAAAGCAGGTGCTGCAGGTAACGGTATTGACGACGTAATGCCAGCTGCATACAATGAAACTTGGGATGGTTTAGCTCTTACGACTGATAACCCATCTTTCTTTGGTTCATCAACTGCAAGTGGTTCAGTAACTTACTCAATCCCAACTCAAGAAATGATGGGATTAACAATCAATGCATCAGTTGATATTGATCCATCAGCTGACGTAGGATCAACTACTGCTGGAAGTGTTAACGCAACTACAGTAAGTGGTAAAGCTTACGTTTTAAAAGTAGCTCACGAAAGTGGTCTAGAAATTGGTGCTGGTCAAGAAACTATCGAGAATGGTAAAGCTGTATCTTCTTCATCTACAGGTGCTGATGAAGAGAACGTAACAGCTTATGCTAAATTCTCTTCTGGTCCATTCTCAATTGGTATGCAGGAAGCTTATGCTAACGCAGCTAATGGTGCAGCGGACACAGAAGCAACGTTCTGGTCAGTAGCATACACTGCAGGTGATTTCTCTATATCTTACGGTGAGTCAACTACTGCTAACCATGCTTTAGCTGGTTCAACTGTTGTAGAAAGAGAACTTGAGTCTGTACAAGCTACTTACACAATGGGTGCTATGACTTTAGGTGCTGCTTTAGCTGAAACTGGCAATGCTGGTGGTACAGCTGGTAAGACTTACGAAGAAACAGAATTATCTGTATCTTTCGCGTTCTAATTTGATTTAAATCAATTTATTAAAGGCCCCTTTTTAAGGGGCCTTTTTTTTTACTCAAAATAAGAAATACCTGCAAATCCAAAAGCATTTATTAACTTAAGCTTTCTTAAATTCTTTTTTGAGATACCTCCAAGGGCGATCACTTTTTTTTTGGTTATTTTAGATAATAAAATAAATTTATATAAATTTAGAAAATTTTTATTTCTTTTAAATAAAGAGCTTAAAAAGATAGCATTTACCCTTTGTTTTTCTTTTATTCTTATCTCTTTAATATTGTGTGCTGAACCAACAATGAAGAATTTTTTTTTCAAATTATAAGAAAGGTGTTTTTTTGAATTATTAAATGAGGGTAAATAGGCCCCGTCTAAATTCAAATTTAAAGCCAATTTTATATTATTAGATAATAAAAAAATTAAATTTTTTTTTTTACAAAAGTTTCTAATTTCAATAATTTCTTGCTTGTTTATTTGATGATCGTAATTTCTATAAATTATGGCTGTTCTTTTATCTTGTTTTTTAATGTTTTTTTTATCAAATTTACTTATAAAGTAATACTTGTTAGGAATTATTTTATGCATGAAAGTGTTCAAAATCTTATAAATATCAAAGAAATTTTAATTTCAAAATTCAAAGATACAACAAAAAATAGAATACCAGAAATAATAGCTGTATCCAAGACCTTTAAAGAAGAACATATACTTCCCCTTCTAGAACATGGACACTTACATTTCGGTGAAAATAAAATTCAAGAGTCGGTAGATAAATGGAGTTCTTTAAAAAAAAAATATCCTAAAATTTATTTACATTTTATTGGAAAATTACAAACTAATAAAGTTAAATTGGCAGTAAATTTATTTGATTATATACATTCCTTAGACAATATTAAACTTGCACAAAAAATTGCCAACGAACAATTAAAACAAAAAAAAAAGATTAAAATTTTTATTCAAGTTAATCTAGGTAATGAGGAGCAAAAATCAGGTATATCTAAAGAAAATTTACATAGTTTTTTAGATAATTCAAAAAAACTTGATTTAGATATAATAGGACTTATGTGCATTCCACCTGTAAATGAGAACTCTGACAGATATTTTCAAGAGTTAAGAGATCTAAATCTTAAATTAAAACTTTCAGACTTAAGTATGGGTATGTCCTCAGACTATTTAAAAGCTGCTGAAAATTCAGCAACTTTTATTAGGATTGGTTCAAACATTTTTGGTGAAAGAATTTAATAAATTTTAATTTTTGTATTTTTTTTAACTAGCTTTAATAAAATTAAAAAATCTTTTTTTTTCATAGCAATACATCCGGCAGTTGGTAAATAATTTTTTGTTAAATGAATAAAAATACAACTACCTTTGCCAGGTATAATTTTATTAAAATTATATTTAATAGGTATCATCAGGTCATACTTAAAATCTTTTCGAGATAATTTTTCGTGGCTTATTTTTTTTTTAATTCTTATTAATTTATTATAATATTTTTTACTTTTTATATCATTACACCACCCCATATTTTTTGTGATTTTTATGCATTTTAATTTTGTTAGCGGTTTTTGTATTTTATCACTTCTATAATAAAGATTTTCTATTGCAAAAACTCCTTTTGGTGTTTTCTTATCTCCTTCCCTTTTATTATGAGTTAAACCATTCAAGCCTATTGAGCATTTAAACTTAAATTCATCAAATTGAAGAGTATCTTTATTTTTTAAATAAATTGACATATGTTTATTATATATGACTAACCAAAAATTAATAATTTATGATTTTACTCAACTTTATTTAATTTTAGATGAATTAAAAGATCAAATTAACTTTGAAATAATTAATGTCGAAAAAGAAAAATTAGATCTTCAATTAGATAATTCTTTAGTAATAACAAGAAAAAAAATTCCTTCTATTGAAAATCAAATAATTTTAGAGACAATTCCAATTAAATTAATAAAATTAATTGAAAAATTTAATATTTCTTTTTTAAAGCAAAAATTTTCTGAACAATCCGAAATGAATATTGGAAATTACAAGATTAACCTAAATTCGCGAGAAATGTCTTTTAAGGATTTAACATTAAAATTGACAGAGAAGGAGAGTAAAGTAATTTTATTTCTATTTAAATCAAATAAACCAGTTAATGTAGATCAACTGCAATCCGAGGTATGGGGATTTAATTCTAAATTAGAAACCCATACTGTTGAAACACATATTTATAGGCTCAGAAAAAAAATAAATGACAAATTTAATGATGAAAATTTTATAATTAGTAAAAAAGATGGTTATGAAATTGTTTAATAAAAAAAACCAATATGCAAAAGATCTTTTTACAAAAAAATTTAAACAAAGAGTGGTAAGGCCAAAAAAAGGAAAAGGCAGTTTCAAAAGAAAAAAAAAATAATTTAATTTTTACATTTTTTCCCAATTTTTAAAAGGTGGAGTTAAGTGTTCAAGTACTTCTGAACTCTTAGCAATACAAACAATGTCTGCAGAAATTGAAATTCTTTCATCATTATTATTAGTTGGCTGAGTAGAATGCAGTGTTTTTGATGGAAATATGATTATATCATCTTCTTTTACATTAATTGTATATTGGCTAGCATTTAATACATTTAATTCTTTTAAAATTTTTCTTTTAAAAGCTGTTAAAGATCCAAACAAACCTGGAATTACTTCGTTTCTAATCACTTCATCATATATCATTAGATTGGCATCATTTGAACTTTTTTTAAGATAATATGCGAATGAAATATGTGATTGCATATGTTTATGCTTTGCAATCGTCTCATTTCCATATGAAATAGTTGCCCAAGATCTTTGTATAAATACATCTAATTGACTGGTATCTATTTTTAGTTGGTCAAGATATTGGTAAACATTTTTTTTTACTTCAGAAAAAAATTCATCAAAGATCTTATTTTTTTGCAAATTTTCAAACCCCTGTGTATCACCAGTCCAAGCATCACCTTTTTTTTTATACTCTTCTAGTTTTGAATTTTCTTTCATTTTTCTAATTTCATCTATCATTTGCTTTTTCTTTTTATCTGTTAAATTGATTTTATTGCAAAAAATTGAAAGTGGAAAAATATTGAGTACTTTCATTTTAAATTCTAGCTCCAATTTGTTGGATTATTTTAGATGACATTTCAGTTCCTTTTTCTAAACACTCTTTATGTGAAAAATCATTAATATACCCATGAAGGAAACCAGATGCAAACAAATCACCTGCTCCAGTTAAATCAACAATTTTAAGGTTTTTCTTTACACCAACTTCAATTATTTCATTATTCAAAATAGAAATAGCTCCTTTATCCCCTCTAGTAACTATTAAATGCTTTTTAATTTGTTTTCCAAAAGAAATTACTTCGTTAAAATTTTTAGCATCAATTAATGACATTATTTCTGCTTCATTTGCAAAAACGATGTTTAACTTATTTTTTACTAATTCTAAAAAATGTATTTTATGTCTATCTACAC
The DNA here is from genome assembly GCA_003212295.1 of Pelagibacteraceae bacterium AG-447-E22. Taxonomy (GTDB): domain Bacteria; phylum Pseudomonadota; class Alphaproteobacteria; order Pelagibacterales; family Pelagibacteraceae; genus Pelagibacter. Next base: position 68,389 of record QCQC01000002.1, read on the forward strand.
AAAAAGGATCTGATAAAGACATTGCTGTTTTATTTGAGTGATTAATAGCTTTATCAAAAGCTTTTTTAGGTTCTCCCTCATCCCACAAATATCCTTCTAGAAAAATAATCTCACTTTCTTCTACAGCCTTAGTATCAATATCATCCCCATTAATTTGGCTAGCAGTACCTAAGTATGTACACATGGTCCTCTCAGAGTCGGGTGTAACTAAAATTAAACAAGTTCCAGTTGGAAGTACTTCTTTCTTTTTTGTGTATAGAAAATTAACTTTTTCTTTATTTAAACCTTCCTCGTACTTTATTCCAAATTTATCATCAGATATTTTTCCTATAAAACCTACTTTGTTTCCTAATTGTGATAAACCTACTATTGAATTTGCTACAGATCCACCCGAAACAGTTTTTTCAATTTTAAGATTATTCAATAATTTTTCAAATTCAAATTGATCGAATATTAGTTTCATTGATCCTTTATTTAGATTATTTTTAGATAGAAAATCATCATCAACTTTGCAAATCACATCAACAATTGCATTACCAATTCCTAAAATTTTCATTAAGCTTTTCTCGTTTTTAAAGGCTTTTTTCTTTTAGGATAACAAGTAGTACAAATTTTACAAGTAATTCCATAACAACTTCTTGCTTGGCAATATTCCCTACCATAGTAGATAATTTGGAGATGAAGTTTATTCCAATTTTTTTTTGGAAAGAGTCTTTTCAAATCTTTTTCAGTTTGATTTACATTTTTACCATTAGTTAAACCCCATCTTTGTGCTAATCGATGAATGTGAGTATCTACTGGAAAAGCTGGAAATCCAAAACCTTGAGACATTACAACACTAGCAGTTTTATGTCCGACCCCAGGTAATTTTTCAAGCTCCTCAAAAGTTTTTGGGACTTTTCCTTTATAATCATTATCTAAAATTTTTGATAAGTTATAAATGCTTTTAGCCTTTATTCTAAAAATTCCGATTTTTTTTATCAAAGTTTCAATTTTTTTTCTTCCCAATTTTATGAAATGTTCAGGTTTAAAATATTTCGGATAGATATTTTTTGTTACATTATTCACATTAACGTCGGTGCATTGTGCAGACAAAAGAACTGAAATTAGTAGAGTAAACACGTTTCTACTTTGCAATGGTACTTTAATTTTAGGATATATTTTATTTAGTATTTTTAAAACTACTTTTGCTCTTTGAATTTCATTCATTATTTGAAATTCATTAAATCTCTCATTGAGTATAAACCAGGACGTTTTTTTACAAGCCAATTTGCAGCTGTTAAAGCTCCTTCCGAATACAAGGCTCTATCAAATGCTTCATGGTTTAATTTAATTGTTTCTTTACCGCTTGAAAATAAAACCTCGTGTTCACCAATAATTTCACCTCTTCTAATAGAACTAAAATTTATTTTTGTGCTGTAAGGAAATATTTTTTTGTTTAGATATTTTTTTCCCATCAAACCGTAGAATTCTTTATTTTTACCTTTTGCTATACCTCTTCCTAACATTAAGGCAGTTCCTGATGGGAAATCTTTTTTATGTTTATGATGAGTTTCTATAATTTTACTCAAATATTTTTTTCCAAGTGATTTTGTTGCTATCTCAGTTAAATACATTAACAAATTAATTCCCAGACTCATATTGCCTGCTTTTAAAATAGGAATTTTTTTTGAATAGATTTTAATTAATTTTTCCTCTTTTTTTGAAAAACCAGTGGTGCCTATAACAACTCTTTTTTTTAATTTAACTGCAATTTTTAAAATTTCAAAAGTGCATTTAGGTACTGTAAAATCTATTATTACATCTGTTTTTCTAAAAGCTGCTTCAGTATTGAGTTGTGGTTTAATTCCAGCAAATTTTTTATTTGTTATTTTATATTCAGTCAGACTATGAATCTTAAATTTTTTATTTTTTGTTGAAGTTTTAATTAGCTGTTGACCCATTCGTCCCATACAGCCAGTGATTGTTAGATTTATTTTTTTCATTAGAAAATAAAATATAAAATTACCACAAGTATTAAAACAATAATACCCCAAATACCTAAGTTTCTAAAAAAAGTTTTTTTTCTAAAATTTGTTTCAATAAAATTAGGAAGAACTAATAATAAGACTGCTGTCAAAGCTATTGCAGGTATGATTTCTTCTAAACCCATATTTTAATTTTTCCAAAAATCTTTTGCTTTTTGAAAAAATTTTTTAATACTTGGATTTGATCTTTCATTTTCTATTTTTCTAAATTTTTCTAAGAGATCTTTTTGTTCTTTATTTAGAGAAACCGGGACCTCTGTTTTTATTTGTACATAAAGATCACCATAATCTCCTCTCCGCATAAATGGCATCCCCTTGCCTTTTAATCTGAATTGTTTACCATTTTGAGTACCGTCAGGAATCTTAATTTTGGCTTTTTTTCCGTCTATAGTAGGGATTTCAATTGTTGTCCCCAAAGCGGCATCAGCTATGGAGACGGGGAATTCAAAAAATAAATTTACATCTGACCTTTTAAAAAGTTCATGTGATTTTACATTAATAAATAAATATAAATCACCGGTAGCACCACCCCTTGTTCCCGCTTCACCTTTTCCAGCAAGACGAATTCTAGTACCATCGTCAACTCCTTTTGGAATAGTTACAGAAACTTTTTTTGATATTTGTTTGTTTCCTTGACCATTACAATCATTACATGGATTTGTTATTTCTTCCCCGCTTCCTGAACATTGCGGACAAGTTTGCTGTACAGTAAAAAACCCTTGATTTGTTCTTACTCTCCCATTTCCATTACAGTAAGAACATCTGTCTGGACTAGATCCTGGTTTTGAACCATTTCCTTTGCAAGTATTGCACTTCTCTGATGTTGAAAATTGTATATTTTGTTTTTTGCCAGTAAAAGCTTCTTCAAGAGTAATTGTTAAATCATATCTTAAATCAGAACCCCTGTTACTTGAACTTCTTCTAGAACTTCTTCTTCCACCTCCAAAGTCTCCAAAGAAATCCTCAAAAATATCTGAAAAATCTGTACTACTGAAACCACCGAACCCTCCAAAACCACCTTGACCACCACCACCGTTTTCAAATGCTGCATGTCCAAAATTATCATAATTTTCTTTTTTTGATTTGTCGGATAGAACGCCGTAAGCTTCACTTGCTTCTTTGAATTTGTCTTCAGCAGCTTTGTCGCCAGGGTTTTTATCAGGATGATATTTAACAGCTAATTTTCTGTAAGCTGATTTTAAATCTTCAGGAGATGCATTTTTATTTACGCCAAGGACATCATAATAATCTCTTTTAGCCATTTAATAACCTGGACAAATAGATGTCAGTTAAGCGCTTTTTTCTTTATTTTCGTCTTTTACTTCTTCAAAATCCGCATCAACAACATTATCGTCTTTTTTTCCTTTATTATTATCACCATCATCTTTTCCAGACTCTGGTTTTGTATTTTGTTGGGATTTATAAATTGCTTCTCCAAGCTTCATTGAAGCTTGAACTAAAGCTTCAGTTTTCTTTTTAATATCTTCTAAATTATCACTTTTTAAAGCTTCTTTAAGTGAAGATGAAGAGTCCTCAATTGCTTTCTTATCAGCATCTGAAATTTTTGATCCATGTTCTTTAAGATTTTTATCAGTCGAATGAATTAAAGTATCAGCTTGGTTTCTTGCATCAACAGATTCTCTTTTCTTTTTATCTGCTTCTTTATTTGCCTCTGCATCTTTGACCATCTTTTCAATTTCTTCGTCGCTTAAACCTCCAGAGGCCTGAATTTGAATTTTTTGCTCTTTACCTGTACCTTTATCTTTAGCAGATACATTTACAATACCGTTCGCATCTATATCAAATGTTACTTCTATTTGAGGCACACCACGCGGAGCAGGAGCTATGCCAACTAATTCGAAGTTTCCCAATAATTTGTTGTCTGTAGCCATTTCTCTTTCACCCTGTAGAACTCTAATAGAGACAGCAGGTTGATTATCTTCTGCAGTTGAAAAAACCTGACTTTTTTTGGTAGGAATAGTTGTATTTTTTTCGATAAGTTTAGTTGATACACCACCCAATGTTTCAATTCCTAAAGATAATGGTGTTACGTCTAATAATAAGACATCTTTAACATCACCTTGTAAAACACCTGCTTGAATTGCGGCACCCATTGCAACAACTTCATCAGGGTTGACACTTTTATTTGGATCTTTACCGAAGAAATTCTTAACTTCTTCTATAACTTTAGGCATTCTTGTCATACCACCAACCATAACAACTTCATCAATTTCATTTGCAGATATACCTGCATCCTTTAATGCGGTTTTACACGGTGGCATAGTTTTTGAGATTAAATCTTCTACAAGCGCTTCTAATTTTGCTCTAGTCATTTTTAAATTAATATGTTTAGGACCAGTTTTATCAGCAGTAATAAATGGTAAGTTAATATCTGTTTGTTCGGCTGAAGAAAGTTCAATCTTCGCTTTTTCAGCTGATTCTTTTAATCTTTGTAAAGCAAGCTTGTCTGACTTTAAATCGATACCATTATCTTTTTTAAATTCAGAGACCAAATATTCAACAATAGTATTATCAAAGTCTTCTCCACCCAAAAAGGTATCACCATTGGTAGATTTTACTTCAAATACGCCATCACCTAATTCAAGAATGGATACATCAAAAGTACCTCCACCTAAGTCGTAAACAGCAATTTTTTTATTTTGTTTTTTATCAAGTCCATAAGCTAGGGAAGCAGCAGTAGGCTCGTTGATAATTCTTAGTACTTCTAAACCAGCTATTTTACCTGCATCTTTTGTAGCTTGTCTTTGTGCATCATTAAAATATGCGGGAACAGTTATTACAGCTTTTGAAACTTCTTGACCTAAATACTTCTCAGCAGTTTCTTTCATTTTTTGTAAAATAAAAGCAGATATTTGAGATGGTGAATATTTTTCACCTTTAGCTTCAATCCATGCATCACCCTTTTCTGAATTTACAATTTTAAAGGGTGCAGCATCTATATCTTTTTTAACGGTAGGATCATCGAAATTTCTTCCTATTAATCTTTTAACTGCAAAAATAGTATTCTCAGGGTTTGTTACTGCCTGTCTTTTGGCTGGTTGTCCAATCAACTTTTCTTTTTCATCAGTGAAAGCAACTACTGAAGGAGTTGTTCTGGCACCTTCCGTGTTTTCCAAAACTTTTGCTTGGCTACCTTCCATTATAGCTACACATGAATTTGTTGTGCCTAAATCAATACCAATTATTTTACTCATAAATTATGCTCTCACTTTCATCATTCATATAGGGGTTAAATTTAAATCTACAAGTTCGAGAAATAATTATTTCTCGCTTATTTACCTTTATTTTCCTCATCTTTTTTATCATTTAATTTAGTTTTTTTTGATACTCCAACTAAAGATGGTCTTAATAGTCTATCTTTAATAGTAAAACCTTTCTGTATTTCTTGAATTATAGTTCCTGGTTCTTTTTGGTCATCCTCAATTTCCATCATTGCTTGATGAATATTAGGATCTAGTTTTTTATTAAGACTTTCAATTGGTTTAATATTATTTTTTGAAAAGATTGAAATAAGATCTTTATAAATAATATCTAAATGTTCTATTATCTTTTTTAAAGCTTCAGAATTCTTTAGAGATGCATCATTTTCCAATATTTGTTTTGATCTCTCCAAATTGTCAATAAGACTTAGAGCTTCTTTAGCAAATGAAAACCCTCCATACTCAAACGCATCATCTTTTTCTTTTTCAAATCTCCGTCTTTGATTTTCCATTTCGGCAAATGTTCTTGCCAACTTGTCTTCAAGTTCATTAATTTGCTCTTCAGGATTTTTTTCTTTTGATTGATCATCATTTTCATTTTCTGACTTGGATTTTAATTCATCATTATCAGGTGAAATATCTGGTTTATCGCTTTCGTCTAAAGTTTTTTCATTTAGTGTTGAGTTTTGTTTTTTATCCATTTGTCATATATGGTAAGTAAATTTAAAATGTCTAGATGTTAAAAAAAATAAATAAATTATTAATAGGTACAAATAATAAAGGAAAACTTAAGGAAATAAGGGCCTTGCTTCCAAAAAAAATTAAAATATTATCTACATCAAATTTCAATCTTAAAAGCCCTAAAGAAACTGGTAAAACTTTTTTAGAAAATTCATTTATTAAATCAAGATATTTTTCAAAAAGAACAGGGTTAGTTTGTTTGGCAGATGACTCTGGATTAGAAATTGACCTATTAAATGGGAGTCCTGGAATTTATTCAGCAAGATGGGGTGGTAAAAAAGGTGATTTTAAAAAAGCTATTAAAAAAGTTTTCAAAGAATTAGATAAGAAAAATAAAAATTGGAAAAAGTCAAAAGTTAAAGGTCGATTTATTTGTGCATTAACTATTTCTTTTTTAAATAAAAAAATTGCTGGTGTAGTTGGAAAAGTTGAAGGCACAATTTCGTCAACTCCTAAAGGTAAAAATGGTTTTGGATATGATCCAATATTTATTCCAAAAAATAAAAAAAAAACTTTTGGTGAAATAAATCCTTCTTTAAAATATAAAATTGATCATAGATATAAAGCTTTCAAAAAAGTTAGAAAATTTTTTTGAAATTATTGTTTTCAATCTTATAAAAATTTAATCTATGGTAAATCTTGTTTTCTTCAATATCAAAAATTCCTATTTTTCCTTTAAATGAATTTTTTTTTTTAAATAAATTGTTTATATCTGTTAAATCATTTGTTTTTAAGGATAAAAAGTATATTAGCCCTAAAAGATCATAAGCAAGTAAAGATAAATGGTTTGGTGTTTCATTATAAATTTTTGCAAACTTATTATTGAAATCATCTAAGTTCTTTTTGTTTATTGAGGGAAAATAAATAGGCTGAACTGTATTTTCAGCTAATAAACTTTTATCAAACCATTGATTTAAGGTTATAAAATATTTTTTTTTCGGCGAAACATCTGTATATAGTAAAGAAGTTATTACACTCTTCAAGCTTTCATCAAAATCTGAAATTATAACGGAGTCAAATCTTACATTACCTATAGTGTATCTTTTTTTAAGCTTTTCTATTCTTATTTTTTTATCTTCGAGATCAGATTTTTCAATTCTATTAATTTCATCTTCTAAATTTTGTTTTCTTATTTTGTAGTTAGTAATATTTTCAATTTGTTTTGTTAACTTTGTTGGCTCTGTATCGTAAATATAATGTTTATGTATTTTGATTTTTGATTTTTTGACTGCATTTTTTATTTCTATTTTATAATCTAGATCAGGTGTTAAAAGAATTGTTTTTTTGATTTCATTTTTCTCAATGAATTTTTTAATAGCACTGAGTTGTGATACTGAATTCACTCCACCACTTATTATGTTTTTTGGGAGATCTAAAGTTTTGTTTGTTAAAGATAAAAAAACAACATCTTCAATTTCTTTTAAATGAATTAAGTTATTAAAAAATATTGGCCCAATAATTACTTTTACTCCTAATTTTTTTAATTCTAAAGCAGACCTTAGAGTTTTATTAGCATCTGAAGCAGTATCTTTTGGAAAAATTTCCAGATTATTACTTCCTATTTCTTTTAAAGCCATTCTAGTGGATTTTAGAATTAATTGACCAAGATTTTTATTATCTCCCGATAAAGGAACAAGAAGACCGATTTTTATTTTTTTATCGTTAGAGAATGCGTAAGAATGATTAAAAGAAATTATTAATAAAGTTAAGACAAATATTCTAAAAAATTTTATCATTTAATGATAATATATTAAATATTCTAATAACAAATATTATGCTAAATTTAAATCTTGATAATAATAAAAATTTTGAAAAAGGCTTATATTTAGTACCTACTCCAATTGGAAATCTTCAGGATATTACCTTAAGAGCTATTCAAATCTTAAAAGAGTCCAATTATATTCTATGTGAAGATACTAGAACTTCAAAAAAATTATTAAAAAAATATTCAATAAATACACAATTAATTTCGTATCATAAATTTAACGAAAAAAAGATAGTTACTAAAATTATTGATCTTTTAAAAAAAGGGTCAATTATTTCAATTATATCTGATGCCGGCACACCAACTATTTCTGATCCTGGAAATATTCTAATAAACGAGTGCTATAGAAATAATATTAATATAATTCCTCTACCTGGACCATCTGCTGTATTATCTGCTGTATCAATAAGTGGCTTTTCAGAAAAATTCTTTTTTTATGGTTTTTTTCCTGAAAAGGAAAAAAATATAAAAAAAGATTTCAAAATTCTATCAGAGTTGAATAGTTCAATTGTTTTTTTTATTTCTCCCAAGAAGATTAATAAAGCAATACCCTTGATTAAAAAAAATTTTTTGGGAAGAAAAATTCTGATTTGTAGAGAAATTTCTAAAATGTATGAAGAATTTATTAGATCTAACGTTGAGGACATTAAAGAATTTAAAAATGGCGTTAAAGGAGAAATAACCGTTGTTATATCGGAAAGAATTAATGAAAAAAAAATTACACATTCTCTCAGTGAATCAGATAAGAGTAATATTAGAAAAGTAATAAATAAATTGAGTATTAAGGAAATAATTACATTAGTATGTAAGGATAATAAGATACCAAAAAAAATGGTTTATAATTATTGTCTTGATCTAAAAAATGAAAACTAAAATACAATTATTATTGTTAGCTTTTATTCTGACGAGCTGTATTGGAGTTTCATCATCAGGAATATTTGGAACGGGTGTTAGTATAGCTACAGATCCTAGAACATTGGGTACGCAAATAGATGATTCTATTATGCAAAAAAATCTTACTGCTAGAATTCTTCTGTTAGATAAAAAATATTTTTTAAATGTAAAATCAAAAGTTTTAGATGGAAGAATTTTTATAAAAGGAAAAGTTGATGATCCGGAAGAAAAACTAAAAATAACAAAATTAGCATGGGAGATTCAAGGAGTAAGATCTGTAAGAAATGATATTAAGATTAAAGAAAATTTTAACTTTAAACAATCAGCGAAAGATATATTGATAACCTCTCAATTAAGCTCAGCTTTATTGCTAAACAAAAATATTAAATCATCAAATTATCAAATAGATACTTATAAAAAGAAGATTTATA
>QCQC01000003.1 GCA_003212295.1 Pelagibacteraceae bacterium AG-447-E22
GATTGTTCGTGAGATAATGAAATTTTAAATGACAAACATCTTGATGTTAAAGTAGATAATACTTTTTTATCATTATTTATCAAAATAAAGTAAATATTATCATTAGGTTCTTCCAGTGTTTTTAATAATGCATTGATAGAATTTGTATTTAGAAACTCAATATTATCAATTAAAACAAATCTTGGTTTTGAATTAAAAGACGACTTATTTAATTTTTCAATTAATGATCTAATTTGATTAATATCAATATTTTTTTTATTATCTTTAATATCTATTAAATCAAAATTTGGGTTTGAGAGATTATTAATATGTTTGAAATCATTGTTGTTGGAATTTATTTGAAAATTTTTTACATCATAAGAAAAATCTTCATTTATAGATAAAGAGTAATTGATTAAGTGATATGCAAGTGTAGATTTACCAATACCTTTTGAGCCAGAAAGTAAAATCTTACTTGGTAATTTCTTTTTATTATAAAGTTTTATAAAATCTTCTAAATAGTTATTAAGACCATAAATTTTAGTTTGATTTGAAGGTTTTAAATTCATTTGATTAGTCTATTAATAATATCTATTATCTTTTTTTCATTTTCAATTATATCTAAGTTTGAGTTAATAATTTTATAATTCTTTTTATTTCTAGCTAATTTAAGAAAACCTTTTTGAACTTTATTGTAAAAATTTGCGTTAAATTTATCATATCTATTTAGTTTTTTTCTATGTCTAAGCCTTGTCAACATATTTTTTTTATCTACTATATTCAAAAAGGTAAAACTAGGTTTTATATTCCCTAACAAATAATTATTTAAACTTTTAATCATTTTAAGATTTAAACCAAAACCAAAATGCTGATATGCTATGGTAGAGTCAGTAAACCTATCTATCAATATTATCTTTTTTTTATAATTATTTTTAATGTTAGAGATATTTTCACTTCTTGCAGCTTGATAAAGTAATAAATCTGTTTTCCTATTAAAACTTGTTTTAATATTAAGTATAAGATTTCTTATTTTCTCAGAATTTTTATTACCACCTGGCTCTCTTATCTTAATAAATGATAATTTTTTCTTTTTTAAGTATTTAGCAACTTTATTTAAATGATATGTTTTTCCACTACCTTCTACGCCCTCAAAAATAATTAATGGTTTCTTAAACATCACCCCAGATTAAATAATTCAATGATTTAATCAATCTTGAGAAAATGTTTACTTTTTTAACTTCCTTTAAAGATAATAATTCATATTGGTCTATTAATTCATCATCATAAATTATCTTTAAACTACCTATAACCTGATCTTTTTTTATTGGCGCCTCAATAGGACCTTCGTATTCTAATTTAACTTTTAACAATTTTTTTTTTGCTTTTTTAATTGTTTTATAAATATTTTCTTTTGTATATATATCTACAAAATTTTCTTTACCTAGCCAAACTTCAACTTTATCAAAAGGTTCATTAGATTTAGCAATTTCAACTAAATCAAAATTTGTTAACCCGTAAGTTAAAAGTTTCGAGCTCTGCCTTGATCTTGAGTTTTTAGTTTCAAAACCACTTCCAACAGCAATCAATCTTCTTCCTTTTCTCTTTATTGATGAAGCAAGAGAGTATTTTTCTACAGCTAGATAACCCGTCTTGATACCATCGGCACCCAAATTTTTATACAAAAGGGGATTTCTGTTTCCTTGAGTTATAGGATCTCCACCAGTTCTATCCCAAGTGAATTCTTTTTCTTTAAACCACTCATAGAAATCAGGATGCTCTTTAATTAAATAATTAGACATTATTAAAATATCTCTAACAGTAGAATAATTATCAGGATCATTTAAACCCGATGAATTAGCAAAGTTAGTATTTTCCATCCCAAGCTCTTGCGCTTTTGTAGTCATTAAAATTGCGAATTCTTCTTCAGTACCAGCTATACCTTCGGCCAATGCAACACATGCATCATTTCCTGAGGCTACAATTATTCCCTTGAGAAGATTTTCTACAGAAACTTCGTCACCTACCATTATAAACATTGATGAGTAGCCAGCTTGAGATAATCTCCACGCATTTTCAGAAATGATAAACTTTTCATCCAATGTTAAATCACCAGATCTAATTAAATCGAATGCAATAATACTAGTCATTATTTTTGTCATTGAGGCTGGGTAAATTGATCTGTCAGGTTCTTTTTCATACAATATTTCACCTGACAAGTAATCTTGTAATATAGCTGTTCTAGCTTTTATCTCAATATTTGAATTTCCTATATTAGAAAATAATAAATAAATAAAATTTATGATCAGTATTTTTTTAAACATTTCTTAATATTTCTAAATTTTCAAAATTAAGAGTTTTTAATTTTTCAAAAGACTCTCTTAAAGTTTTTATATCATTAAAAGGACCTATTAATACTCTAAATTTAGTTTCTGATAATTGTTGAATTTTAGAGTTATTTAATGAAGTTTCATTTTTAATTCTAGAAATCATTGTTTGAGCTGTATTTTTATAATAAAAATCAGCTAATTTAATTGAATAAGAAAATTTTTCTTTGCTTATTTTTTTTATTTTTTCTTCATTGTTATTAAGATCATTAATTTGAATACCGTCTATAGGCGCTTTTTCAGCAACTTTTTTCTCTTCATCAAATGTTTTTGATTTTTTGGCAATAAAAGTTGAGTCTTTAGAAATTAGTATTATTTTTAAATAAGGCTCTTTGTGATTCAAATCAAGATCTTCTGCGATACGTTTTGATATAACGGCATTATAAAAATCAGAAAAATCCTCTCTATTAGATTTAACAACAGCAATCAAAGACTTACCATTTTTAAGATTTGTAATTTTTATTGAAGATTTTTTTTTTAAAGATTTATGATAAATAGATAAGGATCTATCATCAAGTTTTTTGATATTCTTTAATTTATCGTCATAAATTAAAGCAAAACCTATGTTACTGTATTTTTTTTCAGGTTTGAATTTTAATTTATTAGATTTGTTTACATTATGGTTTTCACATCCTAAAGTATATAAACAAATTATAATTATTGAAAATATCTTATAAATCATCTTTAAATTTATCTTTTAAAGTACAAACAGCCAAAGCAAATCTCAAGGACCTGTTCCATTGTAAAATAATTTCATAATTATCGAATACAATAAAGGCTGGTTTTAAAGTTTCAGATCCAGGAATTATATCTTTATCAGGTGTAATAATTGCTACTTTGTAATTTGAATCTAAAGAATCTAATTGTTTTGAATTTTCTATATATTTTTTAAAAAAACTAATCTTTTTTTTATTGTGAAGTTTTTTAGCTGATACATTAAGATATTTTTTTGGAATATTGTCTTTTAAATTAACTTTTACAAAACAAGGCGAATTTTTTTTCCAGCCAATTTTTTTTAAATAATTTGCTGCTGAAGCATAAGCGTCCTCAGAGTTTTTTAAATCAATATATTCATCATTATTATAATCTATTGCATGATTTTTAATTGTTGAAGGCATAAATTGAAAAAAACCAAATGCTCCTGCCCATGATCCATATAATGATTTATAGTCAATTTGTTCTTGTTCAATTAGTTTTAATAATATTAAAAGTTCTTTTGTAAAAAATTCAGATCTTCTTTTATCATAACTGAGTGTTGCTAAAGATGACAGTATATCCATTTTACCAACATAAGTACCGAAATTTGTTTCTATTCCCATTAATGATAAAAGTACTTCTTTTTCTATTTCAAAATTATTTTCAATTGAATTAATTAATTTTTTATTTTTCGAATAAAAATTATTTCCCTTTTTAACTTTTTTTGATGATGATCTTTTCGATATATATGTCTTAGTATCCTCATAAAATTCAGGTTGATATCTGTCATATTTAATTACATTTGGTAAAAACTTGGTGTTTGACATGACCAAATCAAATGTTTTTTCTGAAATATCATTTTTTAATGCCCTAATTTTAAACTCACTTTTCCACTTTTCGAAATTTATATTTTCATTTCCATATGCATGAGAAAAATAAAAAAGAATTATAAAAAAAAAAATTTTAATTTTTTTCATATAGATCATTTAAATATATAATTACAGCAATCCAAATAATAATAAAACTTCCAAATTTTACTAATGAAAAATCTTCACCATAATAAAAATACCCTAAAATGAACTGTAAAGTTGGCGTTATATAAAAAATCATTCCAGTAGGTCCTAATCCAATAAGTTCGACACCTCTAACATACAAAAATAAGGGAATCACTGTCATTGGGCCTGCTAAAAGTAAAAATATGCTAAGTCCAAGATTGTCAAGATTAAAATCATTATAACCATTTTTGGAAATTAAATAGAAGGTTATTAATGCAAAAGGCAGTATATACAAACTTTCAATTAATAATCCTATATCTGTATCAATATTTATTTTTTTTCTTACTAAATTGTAGAAGGCCCAACTAAATGCAACGATAAGACCTACCCAAGGTAAAGATTTAAGATTATAAATAATCAAAATCATTATTGAAATAAAAACTAATGATATTGAAAAAATTCTTTTTTTATTCAATTTTTCTTTAAAAAAAATGTAACCCAATAACACGCTTATAATAGGCATTATGAAATATCCAAAACTAGCATCGATAATTTTTTCTGTAGCGACGGCATAAATCCAAATTGACCAATTAACAAAAATTAAAAAACCTGAAATAAACAGTGCAAATAATTTTTTTTTATATTTGATTTCTTTAAAAAAATTATTCCATTTTGATAAAAAGGTTGTAGTTAAAATCAACATTATTGCTGTCCATAAACATCGATGGACAACAAGTTCGATATGTCCAATAAAAGAAACATATTCAAAATAAATGACCCCAATAAAACCCCACCAAAAAGAACCTAGAGATGTTAGTAATAAACCTTTGCTAAAATTAGAGTTCATATAATTAATAAAATTAAGTAATAAATAAATTTAATAGACTATTTTATAGTTGAATTAAATATTTTTAATTATAAAACCTTGCTTACGGAGAGATGGCTGAGCGGTTGAAAGCACCGGTCTTGAAATACCAAGAAACCCCTGCCCACTTTAAGACGATTAACATACTTATCAAGTCATTGCTTAATTTTTTAAATTTTGCTTTTACGAAAAACGCATCATTATTGGCTTGCCTAAGCTATAAAACTTGAGACAAACTTGAGACAAACTAGAAACTATTCTGACAAAGATTTTAATGATTTGTTTGAATTCTTATCGTTTGATCCAAATCTTTAATTTTATTAACAAAAAGTTTTATTTCATCTTTATTGAATAATGGTCTTAAAGGTTTATCCCACGAGTTATCAAGTTGGGTAAATTTGTTTTCAACTAATTTAATTAATTTTTGATCTTCAATTAATTTATGTTCGGAAGATGATTTTACCATATATTTTTCTCTTGTTTTATATCTAGTAACCGCCAGTGCATACATGCATTTTTCTTCGCTACAAATTTTAAGAATGTCTAAATTATCATAATGATTTATGCTTATTTGGAGGTTTCTCATTATCTCATTTTGATTTGGAGGTGTAATTTGACTAAATTGTGCAAACTCAGTTCCAGGTTTATATTTTCCTATAGGTCTGTAATAAATAAAAGATTCTAAAACAGGATAGTTATATTCGAACTCTGGGTTTTTTTTTGAAAGATTTTTAAATGAAAGAAAATCAACCCCATCTAATACAGCATAAGATTTAAAAAGTAGTTCTTTTTTATAGTAGAAACTTCTTTCAAGTATAGATGGACATTCATAATCATTTATTAATTGTTTGTCATTTAACTCAGCAATAAATATTAATCTGTTTTTGCTTTTTAATAATACTTTTTTTTCTTTTCCATTAACGATAAATTTTTCTGTAACATTGTCCCTACCCCAATTGCTTTTAGCAGAATTTATTCTCATCATTGAATGCTTATTTCCACCCAGTCCTTTAACAGAACAATTTGGATAGTCATCTGATGAAATTCTCTGGTGATCGGCTAGCGCTGAATAACTGAATAAAACAAATGTAATAGTAAATATTAATTTCAAAATAAGAAACCTCTTGAATAAGCATATTTGAACCATCTAGTATGCTGTATGCCTTGACCTGGCCCTCTGCACAATACTCCATATCCGGAAGCACAGACTGTACTAACAGAAGTTGATGATGAAGATGTGGCACTGGTTGTACCCGAAGCTGAGGACGATGATCCTTTGGATGCAGTTTTACTTAACAAATTTTTTGCTACGTAAGATAAAATTAAAGCAACTACAATGAATGTTAAAACTTTTTTAATTTGCTCTTTATCGTAATTACTCATCTTTAGAAAATAGTCTGATCCTATTTTGCTTAAATAATCACTAAAAAAAAAGAAACCATCTTTGTTTTCATATTTTTTAGGCAAAGTAAAACCTAGAGCTTTGTACGAATAAACAACTCCATCAGGTTTAGATAGATATAATGAATTTAAGATTATATTTTCTATTCGATATTTATTAATTATATTGGCATTTTGATAAAAACTAAGATCTCTAAATTCACCATAAAAACAATTTATAAAATCATTAAAAATATTTTTATCTATACATTTTGAATTATCTAAAATTTTTTGTAATTCTATTTTTTTAATGTGTTTTGATTTATAATTTGAATTAATTAGTTTAAGCCAAGAATTTTTGGCTTGCTGATTGTCTATAAAATTTTCATTTACAGCATCAGCAATGGTTGAGGCTATATATAATAAATGTTTAATTTCATTTGTTTTTTTAGACTTATTCCACTTTATACCAATATCATTAAACATATTATTATCTAAACACATAAAAAAATCGTTAAAATCTAAATTGTCTAGGTTGCAACTTACTTTATGAAAATTTGTTTTTTGGTAAATGCTTTTTGCATACAGATTTGTTGGATTAAATATTAGTAAAAATGAAATTATGATAACTAAAGCTTTGTTCATTACATAGTATTAGCAAACTCATATAGGACTTTATAGGATAACTTGAGACAAACTTGAGACAAACTTAAAATTTTATAAAAAAAATAGTCTTTTTTTTAATTGAAATTTAAAATTATACTTATAAAACCTTGCTTACGGAGAGATGGCTGAGCGGTTGAAAGCACCGGTCTTGAAAACCGGCAAAGGGGCAACTCTTTCCTGGGTTCGAATCCCAGTCTCTCCGCCATCAAAGTTCTTAATACTTAAAATTTTTAAATAGATTATTAATTTTATTATCTTCAAATTCTATACTTGTTTTTAAACCGTTATAAAAACTATAAAGATTGTTGTCATCTATTTCCAAAAGCTTTATTAATTCATTTAAATCTTCATAGTCTAATTGGTCTAAATATTTATTAGTGAAAGCTCCTAAAAGCTTATCCATTTCTTTAGTACCGCGGTAATTTGATCGGTAAATAATCTTTTTTTTTATTTGTTCTATATCAGCGGTCATAATAGGAATATAATATTAGTTTATGGATATTAAAAGAAATTATAAGTATTTATTATCTGATCTTAGTACTCTTAAGGGTGTAGGATTAAAAACAACAAATTTACTAAAAAAGAAAAAAATAAATAATATTTTTGATTTATTATGGAAATTACCTAAATCCTATACTGATCGAAGTTTGTCATCAAAAGTTAAAGATTTAAAAATAAATGAAATACAAACTATAACTATAATCCCCCAAAAATATTCATTTCCTAGAATGAGGAACTTACCAAATAGAGTTTTATGTAAAGATGAAACAGGTGAAATAGATTGTGTTTTTTTTAATAGCTATGAGGGATATATTAAGAAGATATTACCTTTAGGAAAAGAAATTACTATTAGTGGCAAAATTAAATATTTTCGAAATAAGTATCAATTAACAAATCCTAAATATATTTCTGAAGACTCCTCTATTATAAAACAAAAACATAATAGTTATTCTTTAACTGAAGGAATAAGTGAAAAGGTTTATAATAAAATAATATTACAAATTATTGATAATTTACCTAGAATTGATGAGTGGCATTCAAAAAATATATTAAAAAAATTTAATAACATAGGTTGGAATGACTCAATCAAAGAGTTACATAAACCTGAAAATATTGGTAAATTTAAAGAAAATTTTTATCAAAGACTTGCTTTTGATGAAATTTTTTCAACCTTTTTAGTAAATTCTGAAATAAGAAAAAAAATCAAAAAGATTAAAAAAACAAAGAAAAAATTTAATACAAAAAAACAAAATGAAATAATATCCAGATTAGATTTTTTATTAACCAATGACCAAACTAAAACATTAAATGAAATTAACAAAGATTTATGCTCAGATAATAAAATGTTCAGATTGCTTCAGGGCGATGTTGGCAGTGGTAAAACCATAGTATCTTTATTATCTGCATTCAATACCATTAATTCTGGTTTTCAAGTAGCGGTAATGGCACCTACTGAAATATTAGCTAGGCAGCATTTTTTATTAGCTAAGAAAATATTCCCTAAAAATATTAAAATAGAATTACTTTCTGGAAAATCAACTTATAAAGATAAAAAAAGTATTTTAGATAAATTGTTTAAAAAAGAGATTGATATAATTTTTGGAACACACTCTTTATTTCAGAAAAAAGTTGAATTTAAAAAATTAGGATTAATAATTATTGATGAACAACACAAATTTGGGGTAAATCAAAGAAAAAAATTATCTGATAAAGCTGGAAAAGATTGTGACGTTCTCTTAATGACTGCAACACCAATTCCACGAACTTTAACAATGACTATTTACGGTGATATGGATCTATCAATTATACGTGAAAAACCAAATAATCGTAAACCTGTAAAAACTTATAGTAAAATTGAAAGTAAGATTGATGATGTAATAAAATTTATTAAGAAAGAAACACAACTTGGGAATCAAATTTTTTGGGTGTGCCCATTAATAGAAGAATCAAAAAAAATTGACCATGCTTCAGCAGTTAAAAAATCTGAATATCTAAAAAAAATATTTCCTAATCAAGTTTTTTTACTCCATGGAAAAACAACTATTGAGGAAAAAGAGAAAATCTTAAATAAATTTTTAAGAAATGAATTTAAGATTTTAGTTTCAACAACAATCATCGAGGTTGGCATAGATTTTCCCAATGCAAATGTAATAGTAATAGAAAATGCAAATAAATTTGGATTATCTCAATTACATCAACTCAGAGGTAGGGTTGGAAGAGGTAGTAAAGAGTCTGCATGTATATTAATGTTTAAGTCAAATTTAAGTGAAAATGCCAAAAAAAGAATAAATATATTAAAAGATTCAAATGATGGATTTAAAATATCTGAAGAAGATATGAAATTGAGAGGTTTTGGAGATATTCTTGGTTTTAAACAAAGTGGAATTAAAAATTTTAAATTGGCAGATCCAATACATAATCATAATCTTTTTATTTTAGCTGAAAAGGAAATCAAAAGAATTGAAAATGATAAAGAAGATATAAGTAAATTTAAACCATTAATTAAATTATACGACCGAGCAGATATAATTAACGATATTGCTTAATTCTTACCTGTAGATGTCCCTGCGGAAACAATAAATTTAGATGCTTCCTCAAATGTCATATCTAAATGTATAACTTCATCTAATGGAAACATAAGTAAAAAACCACTTGTAGGATTTGGAGTTGTTGGAACAAAGACGTTTATAAGTTTTTTATTTGTTTTTTCTGACATTTCGCCCTTATTTTCTTTTGTAGCAAAACCTACAGCCCAAACTCCTTTTCTTGGGTATTCGATTAAGACAACACTTTTTTTATCTTTATCATCTTTATTAGAAAATGTTTCTGTCATTTGAACTATTGCAGAATAAATAGTTCTCAATACTGGAATTCTTTTGAATAAATCGTCAATAAGTTTTAGAATTCTTTTACCTAAAAATGATAATGATAAACCACCTACTATTGTGATAAATAGAACTGATATTAAAATTTCAATTCCTGGTATTGCGTATGGTAGATAATTATTAGGATTTATATTTTGAGGAATAATATTTGAAGAAATTCCTATTATGAATTTAGTGAGATATAAAGTAAAACCTATTGGAATTAAAACTACAACACCCGTTATGAAATAATTCCTTAGTATTAAAGTCAGTGATCTTTTTTTTCTATTTTTAGACATAATTTCAATTAAAACTCGAGTAAATTACAAAAGTAATAGCAATAATAAAAAGGAATAATAAAATTTTATTATTTAGATTCATTACTAAATATAATATCAATGTATAGATAAAATGAATAGAAGAAAATTTTTATCATATATAGGATGTGGATGCTGTGGTTTTTTTATAAATTCTTGTGCCACAGCCCCTATTACAGAGAGAAGACAATTTAAGATAGTATCAGAGGCTAAACTTAATGCACAAGCTGCTCAAATATTTGAGAAAGTTAAAGAAAAAGAAAAACTAATTACTGACTCCAAACTAGACCTTATTAAAAATGTAGGAAAAAGAATGGAAGATTCTATAGGTGAGTATTTTTATCAAGCAAAATTAGATGATCCTACTGCATTATTTGATTGGGAATATATATTAATTGATAATAAAAAAGTTAGAAATGCATGGTGTATGCCTGGAGGTAAAATTGCTGTTTACTCAGGTATGCTTGAAGTAACAAAAAATACTAATGGACTTGCTGCAGTTATGGGGCATGAAATAGCACATGCTGTTGCGAAACATTCTGTTGAGCGTGCTAGCAGAGGTTCTGTTTTAAACGTTGGTACTGCGGTAATAGATGTATTGTCTGGGGGAAAATTATCTCAAATAAATAGGACAACTGGTATGAATACAGTTGGCTTGTTATCTCAAATTGGAATAATGAACCCATTTAACAGAAAACAGGAAAGTGAAGCAGATTATTTGGGAATGATTTTCTCGTCTCTCTCAGGTTATGATATTAGAGAAACAACAAAAATTTGGGAAAGAATGAAAGAATTTAATAAAGGAAAAACTCCTCCAGAATTTATGAGTACTCATCCATCAGCAGATAACAGAATAAAAAAAATAAATGGATGGACTAATGAAATTATTATTAAATATCCACCAATTAACATTTCATAGAATATTAATGGTGAGCCGTGATGGACTCGAACCATCGACCCATTCCTTAAAAGGGAATTGCTCTACCAACTGAGCTAACGGCCCAAAAGTACAACGTATATACATAATTATTTGAATAATTCAAATGAGAATTTGTGACTAAAATTGTTTCACCCTTACAACTTATTTATGTATTTATCGTGAAAATCATGAAAAGTGCCTTTGTCTATATTTTTTCTAATTTCAGTCATTAATTCTTGGTAAAAATTTATATTATTAAGCGTTAAAATCATTGATCCAAGAATTTCATTAGTATTAAAGAGATGATTTAAATAATTTTTTGAATATTTGTTTAGATTTAAGTTATTACATTTTTCATCCAAAGGAGTATTGTCATTTTGATATTTTTTATTTTTTATGTTGATTCTTCCATTCCAAGTAAATGCTAAGCCTGTTCTACCAGACCTTGTTGGCATTACACAATCAAACATATCGATTCCTCTTTTTACAGCGCCCAATATATCTGAGGGAGTCCCTACACCCATTAAATAATGAGGTTTATCTTCTGGAAGTTTATCCTTAAGATGATCTAAGACAGAAAACATCTCTTTTTGAGACTCGCCTACAGCTAAACCTCCAACAGCGTAACCATCAAAATTAATTTCTAATAGTCTCTTGAGAGACTCCAATCTTAAATCTTTAAAAAGACCGCCTTGAATAATTCCGAATAATGCTTTGTGAGAATTTTCTCCAAAAGCATCTTTTGATCTTTTTGCCCAATATAAAGATAGATTCATAGATTTTTTAATTAATTCATAATCATTAGTATTTTTAGGACATTCATCCATAATCATGACTATATCTGAATTTAAACCTAGTTGAATTCTTATGCTTTCCTCAGGACTTAGAAAAAATTTTTTTCCATCCACATGAGAATTAAATATTGCTCCCTTTTCTTTATCAATCTTATTTAATTTTGAAAGTGACATCACTTGAAAACCTCCAGAGTCAGTAAGTATTGGAAGATCACAATTCATAAATTTATGTAGTCCACCAGCATTTTGTATTCTTTCTACGCCTGGGCGTATCATTAGATGATAAGTATTACCTAAAATTATTTCAGATCCTGTTTTTTTTATATCATCTATTGTGCAAGCTTTTACAGTTGCTTGAGTTCCAACAGGCATAAACGCTGGTGTATTTATATTTCCTCGATGAGTTTCAATTAAACCCCGCCTTGCATTATTATCAGTATTCAAAACTTTAAAGGCAAATTTTTTTAATGCCATTTAAAATCTATAATGATTTAAAACTAATTATTTTATCTGGATCTGAAACAGAACCATTGTTATTTTCATCGCCTCTTTTAATTTTGTCAACAAATTCCATTCCAGAAATAACTTTTCCAAAAACAGTGTATTGTCTATCCAAAAAAGGCGCAGGTTTAAAACATATAAAAAATTGGCTATTTGCACTATTAGGATCTGATGATCTAGCCATTGAGAGTGTGCCTCTATCATGAGGCAAATTATTAAACTCTTGTTTTAAATCGGGTAAGTCAGAGCCACCCATACCAGCCATTCTTAAATTAAAATCTTTCGAATTTGAGTTTCCAAATTTAACATCGCCGGTTTGAGCCATAAAACCATCGATAACTCTATGAAAAACTACATTGTCATATTTTCCTGCATTGGCTAATTCTTTAATTCTTTTTACGTGATTAGGTGCTACATCTTCAAATAGTTCAATCTTTACATCCCCATCTTTTAGTTTTAAAATCATAATATTCTCCTCTGACTTGGTTTGATTAGTAATTAAAAAAAGTAAAATAAGAATTTTTAAAATTATCTTATTCATATTTTTCTTTTAATAATTTTATTGTACTTTTAGTGGTAAATTTTTTGATATCACCTTTTAATTTTACAATCTCCTTTACAAATTTGGATGAAATAATTTGATTTTCTACATCAGACATCAAAAATAATGTTTCAATCTTATTATTCAATTTTCTATTCATTCCAGCTAATTGAAATTCGTATTCAAAATCAGATACAGCTCTTAATCCTCTTAAAATAATATTTGATTTATATTTTTTACATAAATCTGTAGTTAAAGTTGTAAAACTAATAATGATTATTTTTCTTTTATCTAATTTAAGATCAAAAAATAAAGCTTTATTAACAATTTGAATTCTTTCGTCTGAGTCAAATAAATAGTTTTTATTATCCACATTTGATACAGCAACTACAATTTTATCAAATAGTTTTAAGCCTTTTTTGATAACATCAATATGACCAAAAGTTATTGGATCAAATGTACCTGGATAAATAGCAACTTTTTTCATTAAATTAAATTATCATCAATTTTGTTAGCAGAAACAACTTTTTCTTCTCCAGATAATTTAATTATTCTAACACCTTGAGTGTTTCTTCCAGCAGTTCTAATTTCCTTTACTGCAACTCGGATTACTCTTCCTTTATTGGTAGATATAAGTATTTCATCACCTTCATACACAGGAAAAGAAGATGAAATATTTCCATTTCTTGGTGAATTTACAATTCCGATGATTCCTTTACCACCTCTATTAGTTACTCTATATTCTGTATGGTTTGTTTTCTTTCCAAAGCCATTCTCAGTAATTGATAATATAAACTTTTCTTTGGCTTTTAATTCTGATTTTTCATCTTTTGATTTTTTACCATTTTTTTTAAATTTATCATTTTCTATAATTGAAAGAGAAACAATTTGATCATTAGGAGATAAAACTATTCCTTTTATACCTTTTGATGATCTACCTTTAAAAACTCTCAATTTTTTTGACTCAAAACGAATACATTTTCCTAATTTAGTGCTTAAAATAATATCTTGATCATCTTTGCAAATTTTAACTCCGACTATTTTATCGTTAGTATCTAATTTCATTGCGATTTTTCCTGAACTATTGATAGAAGAGAAATCCTCTAAACTATTTTTTCTAATTTTTCCTTGAGCTGTAGCGAAAACAATTTGATAGTTTTTCATTTCAGACTCATCGTCTGGAAAAGGCATAATCGAACTTATAGATTGATGGTTTTTTAATGGAAGAATATTAAATAATGATTTTCCCTTAGATACAGATGATCCCTCAGGTATCTTCCAAGCTTTGATTCTATAGACTAATCCTTCAGTTGAAAAAAATAAAACTGAGGTATGTGTATTGACAGATAAAGTTTGTACAACTGAGTCCTCATTTCTCGTAGTGATACCTGTTTTTCCCTTCCCTCCTCTTTTTTGTGTCTTAACGCTATTGAGTGATCCACGCTTGATATAACCCTGCAATGTTACAGTAATTAATACTGATTGTTTTTGAATTGTTTCTTCAATATCATAATTTAATACTGCATCAATTATTTTGGTTCTTCGAGGTGATGAATATTTGTCTTTAATATTTTTTAATTCTTCACTAATAACTTTTAACAATTCTTTTTTGGATGAAATTATCTTTTTATATTTTGTAATTAATTCAGATAGCTTTTTAATCTCAATTTCAATTTCGTTAATTCCTAAAGCAGTTAATTTTTGTAATCTTAGTTCTAATATAGCATTAACTTGTAAAACTGATAATGAATATAAAGTTTTAGATTTTGCTTTTTCAACAAGGGAAATTAATTTTTTGGACTTATTAATTTTCCATTTAGTTTGTAAAAGAGATTTTTTTGCATCTTCAGGATTTTTTGATGATCTAATTATTTTTATAACTTTATCCAAGTTGTCAACTGATACTGATAAACCAATCAAAATATGAGCTCTCTCTTCTGCTTTTTGTAAATCAAATTTAGTTTTTTTTACTACAACATCCTCTCTAAAAGATAAAAAATTTGATAGGAAATCTTTTAAATTACATGTCTCAGGTTTTCCATCTACAATGGCAAGTGTGTTAAATCCAAATGAGCTTTCTATTTGAGTATTCTTATAAAGTTGTCTTTTAACGGTTTCAGGCTCTACACCATTTCTTAAATCTATTGAAACTCTAATCCCCTCTCGATTAGACTCATCTCTTATATCTCTGATACCTTCAATCTTTTTTTCTCTTACTAACTGAGCAATTCTCTCATTTAAAACAGATTTGTTAACTTGATATGGTATTGAAGTTATGACCAATCTTTCTCTACCATTTTTTAAACTTTCAATAGAAATTTCACCCCTGATCTTAAATGAACCTCTACCTTTATTATATCCTTGTTTAATCATATCTTTTCCAATTATCACTCCACCGGTAGGAAAATCAGGACCTGGTATATGCTTCATAAGATCCTTAATCTTAATATCTTTGTTTTCAATTAGTGCTAATGTACCATTAATTATTTCACCTAAATTATGTGGAGGTATACTCGTTGCCATACCAACGGCTATACCACCTGCTCCATTTACTAAAAGATTTGGGTATTGAGCTGGAAGAACAGATGGTTCTTTTTCAGTTTCGTCATAATTACTTTTAAATTCGATTGTATTTTTTTCTATATCATCTATTAAAAATTGTGAAACTTTAGATAATCTTGTTTCCGTATACCTCATAGCTGCGGCAGGATCTCCATCAATAGATCCAAAATTTCCTTGTCCATCAACTAAAGGTAAACTCATTGAGAAATCTTGAACCATACGAACTAAAGCATCATAGACAGACTGATCACCATGAGGATGATATTTACCAATTACGTCTCCAACTATTCTGGCTGATTTTCTAAATTGTTTTGACCAATCATAACCCCCTTTATACATAGCGTATAAAATTCTTCTATGAACAGGTTTTAATCCATCTCGTACATCTGGAAGAGCTCTACTAACAATTACACTCATTGCATAAGAAAGATAAGATGAGGTCATCTCATCATGCATTGATATCTGTTTTATATTCTTATCTTCAGTAATTTCAGTTTTTTGCATAGAAAATTAAAATGGAATTTCGTCGTCCATGTCATTTGATATTTGTGAAATATCATCATTATTGGAAGATTGACTTTTATCATTAGCTATGCCACCGCCAGAATTGCCACCACCTAACATAGTTAAAGATGAATTGTAACCTTGAATAACGATTTCAGTAGAGTATTTATCTTGACCTGATTGTTCATCTTTCCATTTTCTTGTCGTTAATTGTCCCTCTACATAAATTTGTGCACCTTTTTTTAGGTATTGTTGAACGACATTTACTAATCCTTCATTAAATACAACTACACGGTGCCACTCTGTTTTTTCTTTTTTTTCACCTGTATTTTTGTCTTTCCAGGATTGGCTTGTAGCAAGACTTAATCTTGCAACATTCTTGCCATTTACCATTTGTTTAATTTCTGGGTCTGCGCCCAAACGACCAATTAAAAGTACTTTATTTAAACTTCCAGCCATAATATTTTAATATCTGTTAAATTTGTTTATTAGAATTATATCACAATTTACTCTGAATAATAATTTTATTAAGTCAAAGCAACTAAAATTATGATTAAAAAGATAGTTATTAAGGGAGCTAAAGAGCACAATTTAAAGAATATTTCTTTAGAAGTACCGAAGGATAAATTTATAGTCATTACGGGTCTTTCAGGATCAGGAAAATCATCATTAGCTTTTGATACTATTTATGCTGAAGGACAAAGAAGGTATGTAGAGAGTTTATCAGCTTACGCAAGACAGTTTTTAGACAAAATGAAAAAGCCAAATGTGGATTTAATTGAAGGTCTCAGCCCGGCTATATCAATAGAACAAAAGAATACATCTAAGAATCCTAGATCAACTGTCGCAACTGTAACAGAGATTTATGATTATATGAGGGTGCTCTACGCAAGAGCTGGAATACCTTATTCACCTTTTACAGGAAAGCCTATAGAATCCCAAACAATTTCTCAAATAGTGGATAAGATTAAAAAACTTCCCAAAAAATCTACCATTTATTTGTATGCACCAGTTGTTAGAGGTCGTAAAGGAGAATACAAAAAAGAAATATTAAACTATAAAAAAAGAGGATTTAGAAAAATCAAAATTGATAATGTTTTATATGAAATTGATAATATTCCAGAATTAAACAAAAAAATAAAACACGATATTTCTATTCTTGTAGACAGAATAGTTCTAAATTCTTCTTTAGGAAATAGATTGGCCGAAAGTATTGAAACATCTGTAAATATAGCCAATGGTTTACTATTTGTTGAATATGAAGATGAAACATTACCAAAAAAATTTAGAAAAATAGAAAAATTAATTTTTTCTACAAAATTTGCGTGCCCAGAAAGCGGATTTACAATTGAAGAAATAGAACCAAGATTGTTTTCTTTCAATAGTCCTTTCGGAGCTTGTGAAGAATGTGAGGGTATTGGTATAAAACTAAATGTTGATCCAAATCTAGTAATTCCTAACGAAAAAAAAACTATTTCAGATGGTGCTATAGAGCCTTGGGCAAAGACAACCACTTTATATTATGCTCAAACATTAGCATCTTTAGCTAAACATTATAATTTTTCGCTTGATGAAAAATGGTCAAAACTTCCAAAAAAAATAAAAGATATTATTCTTTATGGGTCAGATGATGATGAAATAAAATTTACTTATGATGATGGTTATGAAAAATATTCACATAAAAAAACTTTTGAGGGAGTTATTAATAATTTAGAAAGAAGATATTTAGAAACTGATAGTGATTGGAAAAGAGAAGAAATAGCTCAATATCAATCAGATACAAAATGTGAAAGATGTAATGGACACAGACTTAAAGATGAAGCTTTATGCGTTAAAATTGATGGTTTGCATATAAGTGAAGTAACAGAAAAATCAATTTTAGATGCTGCTAAATGGTTTGAAAATTTAAACAATAGTCTTGATAAAAGACAGATAAAAATTGCAGAACATATCTTAAAAGAAATAAATGAAAGATTAAATTTTTTACTCAATGTTGGTTTAGATTACTTGACCTTATCTAGAGAATCTGGAACTCTTTCAGGTGGAGAAGCACAACGTATAAGATTAGCTTCACAAATAGGATCGGGTTTAACTGGAGTATTATATGTGTTGGACGAACCATCAATAGGGCTTCATCAAAAAGATAATGTAAAACTTATAAACGCTCTTAAAAGATTAAGAGATTTAGGAAATACAGTAATAGTAGTTGAACACGATACAGAAACAATGGAAAATGCTGATCATATAATTGATCTTGGTCCACAAGCTGGCAATAATGGTGGTGAGGTTGTTGCTCAAGGATCAATTAAAGAAATAACACAAAATAAGGATAGCATAACTGGTAAATATCTTTCAAATAAACTTAAAATTAATGTTCCTCAAAAAAGAAGACTTGCAAAGAATGGAAGATTTTTAGAAATCACAGGTGCTACCGGTAATAATTTAGACAATGTCAATTTAAAAATACCATTAGGAAGTTTAACTTGTGTCACTGGAGTTTCTGGCAGCGGAAAATCTACACTTGTATTACAAACTCTATATAACGCTTTGAACCTTACACTGAATAATAATAAATCTAGAAAAATTCCAAAACCATTTAAAAATTTTAAAGGAACAGAATTAGTTGATAAAATAATTGACATTGATCAATCACCAATAGGAAGAACACCCAGATCAAATCCTGCTACTTATACAGGTGCCTTTGGTCCAATTAGAGATTGGTTCACAAACTTACCAGAGTCTAAAACAAGAGGATATAAGCCTGGTAGATTTTCTTTTAATGTAAAAGGTGGAAGATGCGAAGCATGTGAAGGTGACGGTGTCATAACATATGAAATGCATTTTCTTCCTGATGTTTATATTCAATGTGATGAATGCAAAGGTACAAGATATAATAGAGAAACTCTTGAAATAAAATTTAAAGATAAAAGTATTGCAGACGTTCTTAATATGACTGTAGATGAAGGATGTGAATATTTTGAAAATATTTCTAATATAAAAACAAAATTACTTACATTAAAAAAAGTTGGTTTGGGGTATATCAAAATAGGTCAACAAGCTACGACACTCTCTGGTGGTGAGGCTCAAAGAATAAAATTAGCCAAAGAATTATCAAAAAGATCAACAGGTAGAACAATGTATATATTAGATGAGCCCACTACTGGTTTACATCAGCACGATATTAAAAAATTATTAGAAATTCTACACACATTTGTAGCCTTGGGAAATACAGTAGTTGTAATTGAGCATAATCTAGACGTGATTAAAACAGCAGACTATATAGTTGATATGGGTCCCGAAGGTGGTGTAAAAGGTGGAAAAATTATCGCAGAAGGCAAACCAGAGGAAATTTGTAAAGTAGATAAGAGTTATACAGGAAAATTCTTGAGACCATTATTAAACTAATAAATTGTTATAATAAAGATAATATAGTATATATTATGTTTATGAGTAACTTACTTTCATCATTATCAAAAACTATTCATGCTTCATTGGCACTCGCGATAATATTGTTTCTTGGTCTATTTTACCAAAATGATGGTTTTGCTTTTGACAGACTTTTTTGGAGTTGGGTAGCAAGATACACCCATGTTGTTGTAGGTATCATGTGGATAGGATTGCTTTGGTATTTCAATTTTGTTCAAATTCCGAATATGGGAAAAATACCTGATGAGCAAAAACCTGCTATTGGTAAAGTAATAGCTCCTGCAGCTTTATTTTATTTCAGATGGGCTGCAGCTATCACAATCTTATCTGGATTAGTTCTTGCCGGCTTAAATGGCTATTTACATGATGCAATGACACTAAGCATTGGATCTGGAATTCCAAAACATACGGCCATAGGTATTGGTATGTGGCTTGGTATTGTTATGGCTTTTAATGTTTGGTTTGTAATTTGGCCAAATCAAAAAAGAGCTTTGGGTATTGTGGAATGCGATCCTGAGTTAAAAGCTAAATCAGCTAAAACAGCTATGTTGTTTTCTAGAACCAATACTTTGTTATCTTTGCCTATGCTACTAACAATGATTGTAGCTCAAAATCTTTATTAATCTTTATCTTCCCTCAAAACTGTTTTTTGTGAAACATTAAGTCTTACTAATATTGTATTTGCGATATAGATTGATGAGTATGTTCCAAAAATTACCCCAAATATCATTGCTAAAGAAAAACCTTTTAAAATTTCTCCTCCAAAAAAAAATATAGACAATAAAGCTAATAGTGTTGTTATTGAGGTAATTAAAGTTCTTGATAATGTTTCATTAATTGAAATATTTGTTAATTCAAAAATTTTTATATCAGAATATTTTCTTAAATTCTCTCGCACTCTATCAAAAATTACAACAGTATCATTCATTGAATAACCAACTATTGTTAATACTGCAGCAATAATAGATAGATTAATTTCAAGACCAAATAATGAAAATAGACCAAGCGTAACAATAACATCATGAAATAAAGCAGATATAGCACCAAGACTGAATTGCCATTCGAATCTAATCCAAATATAAATTAACATTAAAGATAAAGCTACGGATATAGCAATTATACCTGATCTTAAAAGTTCAGCACTAACTTTTGGGCCTACGTTTTCAACTCTTCTAAAATCAAAATTATTACCAAACGATTTATCTAAACTAGCTTTGATCTGTTCAATAACATTTTTATTAGTATTATTTTCAAACTTTATTAAAAAATCACTCTCATTGCCAAATTCTTTAACCGAAATATCACCCAAATTCATTTGATTTAAATTACTTCTAAGCGATGATACATTAATTTTTGTATCAGTAGATCTTAATTCAATTAGAGTACCACCTTTAAAATCAATACCAAAATTGAGGCCCTTAAACGTTAATAAAATTAAAGAAATTACAACTAATGAAATAGAAAGAATATTAAACTTGTTATAATATTTGTTAAAAGCAATCATCTATATAAGTCTCTCTTTCTCTTTATTTTTTGATACATATAAAACAGTCATTAATCTTGCAATAAAGTACACTGAAAATAATGTAGTAAAAATCCCAATTCCTAAGGTCAAAGAAAAACCCTTGATTGGTCCAGATCCCATGAAAAATAAGATAATTGCAGCTAATAATGTAGTTATATTTGCATCCAGAATTGCTGTTCTTGATTTTATATAACCACTATCAAAAGCAATTAAATTGTTTTTTTCATTTTTAATTTCTTCTTTTATTCTTTCAAAAATTAATACATTTGCATCTACGGCCATACCAACGGTTAAAATAATTCCAGCTATGCCGGGCAAAGTTAAAGTTGCTTCAAAAATCGTTAAAATCCCAACTAATAAAAATAAATTAATAATTAAAGTTAAATTTGTTATTAATCCAAAAATTTTATATTTTATAAAAATAAAAATTATCACTAATATAAAACCAATTATCAAAGCAATAATACCTGCTTTGATTGAGTCTTTTCCTAAATCAGGGCCAACTGTTCTTTCTTCAATTATGTTGAGAGGCGCTGGAAGAGCACCAGATCTTAGCAACAAAGCTAAATCAGTTGCAGATTGAAAAGTAAAACCGCCACTTATTTGTCCCGATCCACTTGCAATAGTATCTCTGATCACAGGGGCACTTATAATTTTACCATCTAAAACAATAGCTAATTGTTTGCCTATACCTGTTGAAGTTGCTTTACCAAATCGTTTGGCTCCTACTCTGTCCAAAGTAAATGAAACAACTGTTTCATTAGTTTCACTATTCATTCTAGGTTGAGCATCTAGAAGGTTATCACCACTTAAAATTATTCTTTTACTTACAATAGCTTCATCATTAGTATCCTCATATTTTAATTTTTCAGATCCGAATGAGTCCTCACCAGTGTTAGTGACAAATCTAAAAGTTAAATTAGCAGTTTTTCCTAGTAATGATTTAATTCTCATAGGATCATCTAATCCTGGTAATTCAACCAAAATACGATCATTTCCTCGTTTAAGAATATTAGGCTCATTTGTACCTATTTCATCTATTCTTCTTCTTACTATTTCTAAAGCTTGGTCCTGAGATGAAGTTTTTAATTCTACAATTCCTTGTTTTGAAAAGTTTACTTTAAATACATTGTCTTCCTCAATTATATCAAGTTGATGTGACTTAAATCTTGGGTAATAAGGATTAATGTTACTTTCCTCATTATTAAATTCGTTTATAACTATCTGTATAGATTCTTCATTTACTGAAAAATATAACATTTCATCTAAAATTTTCAGATTTGTTAATCGTATACCTTTTTCTTTAAAATAATTTCTGAGAGTAATAGTTAAATTTTGAAGTTTTTGTTCTATAACAGGTCTATTATCAATTTCCAGGAGAAGATATGAACCTCCCTGAAGATCCAGTCCAAGATTTATTTTTTTATTTAAAAATTTATTTTCAAAAATAAAAAGATTTGAGGAAGCAACTAAAACAAAAAATAAAGATATTAAAGTAATAAAAACTATTCTTAATTTCGAAAAGTATAGCACTTTATTAAAAATTTATTTCTTTACTTCTTGAGAATTCATTAAGCTTTGAACTCCAGTGCCCCTGATAACTTCTACAGTAACATTGTCAGCAATTTCTACTTCAATTTTATCATTATCAATAACTCTTGATATCGTTCCAGTAATTCCGCCGGATGTTACAATTTTATCGCCTTTTTTTAGACCTTCTACCATTGCTTTATGTTCCTTAACTTTTTTTTGCTGAGGTCTTATTAAGAAAAAATAAAAAATAACAAATATTAATATTAGCGGTATAAATTGGCCTATTCCTGAACTTTCCATAAAACTCCTAAATTAGAAATGAATTTTTATACTATCTACTCAATTAAAACAACTTTATTTGATAGATATTTTTTCAAAATTATTCATATAGGGTCTCAATACTTTTGGAATAGTTATTGAGCCATCTTTTTGCTGATAATTTTCTAAAATTGCAATAAGTGTTCTTCCAACGGCTAAACCACTTCCATTTAAAGTGCCAGCATACATTGTTTCCTTATTTGCGTTCTTATATCGGGTTTTCATTCTGACGGATTGAAACGTTGAGCATGATGAACATGACGAAATTTCTCTATATTTGTTTTCAGAAGGTAGCCAAACTTCAATATCGTAAGTCTTTTCAGCGCTAAATCCCATATCACCGCTACATAAGATCATTTTTCGATATGGTAATTCTAGAAGATCTAAAATTTCAGTTGCACAGTTAGTCATTCTTTCTAGTTCATCTAAACATTTTGATTGCTCAACTATGCTTACCATTTCGACTTTATAAAATTGATGTTGCCTGATCATTCCTTTTGTATCTTTTCCATAACTTCCCGCTTCTTTTCTAAAGCAAGGAGTTGAAGCAACAAATCTCATTGGTAAATTTTTCAATTCAACAATTTGATCTTTAACAATATTAGTTAAAATTACTTCGGCTGTAGGAATTAAAAATTTTCTTTCATTAGAATCATCAAGTTTAACTTCAAACTGATCATTCTCAAACTTTGGTAGTTGCCCAGTGCCAAACATTGTATTTTCAGAAGCAAGTAAAGGAGGAGAGATTTCTTTATAATTATTTTTATTAATATGAGTATCTAACATGAAATTAGAAATAGCTCTTTCTAAAAGTGCTAATTTATCTTTAACAAATACAAATCTTGATCCAGTAGTTTTTGTAGCTAAATCAAAATCTAACATTCCAAGATTTTCTCCAAGTTCATAATGTGATTTTGGTTTAAAATCAAAATTTGGTATTTTACCAGATTTTTTAATTTCAACATTATCATTTTCATCTTTTCCATTAGGTACATCAGGATGTGGTACATTAGGTATATTCGATAAAATTTTTTCTAACTTTTGTTTGATTTCTTTTTGTTCATTGACAATTGTATCTATTAAAGAAGAAATTTCTTTTGATTTAGTAAATAAAGATTTGTCTTTTGATTTTGAAATATCTTTTTTTTCCTTTTCTAATTGTTCCTTCTTTTGAATAAGTTCTCTATTTTTTTCATCTAAACTTTTTAAATTATCAAAATCAATATCAATTGACCTTTTCTCTAATGATTTTTTAAAACCATTAAAGTCCTTTCTAATTTTTCTTAAATCATGCATCTGAATTTTCTAATTTTTTCTTTTCAATAAATTTTACTGAAAATATCGATAATTCATATAAAATTAATAATGGAATTGCTAAACCTATTTGTGTTATAGGATCTGGTGGAGTTAATATAGCTGCCATTGCAAAGATTATAACAACAACATATTTTCTTCTTTTCTTTAAAAATTCAGAATCAATAAGTCCTACTCTAGCTAATAAACTTAAAACTACAGGTAATTGAAAACTTATACCAAATGCAAAAATAAGTTTCATTACTAATGATAAGTATTCATTTACTTTAGCTTCTAATTGTATTGGTAAATTTGTTGACATCCCAGTGCTTTCAAATGACAAAAAAAACTTAATAGCTAAAGGCATAATCAAATAATAAACCAATATTCCACCTAAAAAAAATAATATTGGCGTTAAAACTAAATAAGGTAAGATTGCAATTTTTTCATGCTTATAAAGACCTGGGGCAATAAACTTCCATATTTGCATCAAAATAAAAGGACAAGTTACAAAAAATGCTGCAAAAAAAGATATCTTTAAATAAGTTAAAAATGTTTCTTGTAAAGCTGTGAAAATTAATCTTCTTGAGACTGAGTCATTTTTAACTGCCTGAGCATATGGTTCTACCAGAAAACCGTACAAATGTTCTGCAAAAAAATAGCAACCAATAAAAAAGATTATCAAAAAAATGAAGCTGTGAATTAATCTTTTTCTTAATTCAGCTAAATGACTTATAAAGCCACCATCTTTTTCCTCATGATTCATCTTTTTTGTCTTCTTTTTTTTCTATATTATTTTCTTCAAGATCTATATTAGAAACTTCATTTTGAATGTTATTAATATATCTTTTACCAGTTCCGATCCATGAACCAACTTTTTTTAACATTATAGGAAAATCTTTTGGCCCTAAAATAATAATTGCGATTGCAACAACAACTAAAATTTCAAACCAACCAATAGTAGGCATGTGGTTTATTCTTTATTATTAGTATCTTGTTTATTTGTATCTTGATCTTCGGAAATATTTTTTGGCTCAGTGTCTTCAGTCACATCTGAAGCCATTCCCTTTTTGAAACTTTTTATACCTTTAGCAACATCTCCCATAAGACTAGATATCTTGCCACGACCAAATAGTAATACCACTAGGATTACTACAACTGCAATTTGCCAAATTCCAATACTCATAAAAATCTTATATCCTTTTTATTAACAATTTTAAAGTGACTTTTTAAGATAAACAAAAATATAATTTGTTAATTTTTTTCCTCTGAATCAAGAGTGCTATTTAACATTTCATCAATATTTGAATAAATATCCTCTTTTTTATCGTTTTGCTTTTCTTTATAAAATTTTCCAGTTCCAAAAATTGAATTATCGATATTGTTGCTATCAATTAATCCGGCAGCTCCCAGCTCATCAACTGTTGGAAGATCTGATAATTTTTGCAAATTAAAATGACTCAGAAAATCATCCGTAGTTACATATTGTATTGGCTTGCCAGGGACATCTTTTCTACCACCTGGCTTTACCCAATTTAATTCCATCAAAATTTCTATTGTGTTTGTCCCAAAAGCAACACCTCTAATTTCTTCAATTTCAGCCCTAGTAACTGGTTGATGATAAACAATAATTGCAAGTGTTTCAATGGCAGCTCTAGAAAGTTTTTTTTCGACAGTTTTTTCTTGGATCATTAACTTAGAAAGATTAGGAGAGGTTCTAAAAGACCATTTTTTTGAAATACAAACTAAATTTATCCCACGATCAGAATATTCAGATTGAAGTTTTAACAGGACTTTTTTTACATCAGTTTTTTTTGAAATTTTATTTTCAATAGTTTCAATATCTAATGGCTCTGCAGCAGCAAAAACGACTCCCTCTATTTCTTTCTCTACTGTTGAAAGTTTTGTGGGGAAGTTAATAATATTATCTTTTTTTTTTATTTTTTTTCTAATCATTTGTTTTCTTTAATATAAATATCATCAAATAGATTTTTTTGTTTAATTTTCAAGTTACCTTCTTTTACTAATTCTAATGACCCAGCAAATATGCCAGCTTTACCAGTACTTTTATATTTTTGACTTTTTTTAAAATTAGTTGGTATAAGATCATCTAATTTTTTCCAATCAATTAGTTTACCGAAAAATTCTTTAATAGTTTTGATGCCTTCTTCTGTTGTAAATACGGGTAATTTAGGAATAT
Source organism: Pelagibacteraceae bacterium AG-447-E22 (assembly GCA_003212295.1). Lineage (GTDB taxonomy): Bacteria > Pseudomonadota > Alphaproteobacteria > Pelagibacterales > Pelagibacteraceae > Pelagibacter. The sequence goes on from QCQC01000003.1 coordinate 26,263, forward strand.
TTATTTTTTGAAAGTCTTTAGTCATAATTATTGTTGAATATGATTTTAATAACTCAAACAAGTTTACTTTGTATTCGCTGCTATAAATTGGTCTTATGCCCCCTCTCATTCCTCTGCCTCTTATTTCTCTTCCTAATCTTTTTCTTTTTAACATTTGTTCTGATAATAATCTTATTAATTCCAACTTTTTAAGTTGTAACTTTAATTTTTCAGCCACTTCTTGAACTTTAAATTCTTCTTCAGGTGTACCTGGTAATAATAATTTTGATTTTAAGTAAGCTAACCAAGTAGCCATTAAAAGATACTCTGATGCAATTTCTAAGTTTAAATTTTCTTCATTTTTGATGAACTCATTAAATTGATCTGCCAATTTTGTAATAGAAATATTTTCTAAATTAACTTTTTGAGCCTTAGCTAAATCTAATAAAACATCCAAGGGACCTTTAAAATTATCAATATCTATATTAAATAGTGAAGAATCTTTTTCTATCATCTCTGAATATTAACTTAAAATTTTGTAAAATTGTGATGTTTTTTTTGAAATAAATTTATCAATTTTAGGAGAATTTTTTGCTACTATCTCCATTTCTTTGAAATTTCCATTACAATGTAAAGCTAAATTACAACCTGCATTAAATGTTTTAATTGTATTTTCTTTTATTGTACCTTTAAGACTTTTCATCGATAAGTCATCTGAGATTAAAAGATTTTTAAAACCTATCTTATTTCTAATTAATTTAATCAGTTTTTTTGAGTGAGTAGCAGTATTTTTATTATCTATCTTGTTAAATATAATATGTGCAGTCATAGCAAAAAAAGCCTTTTTATTTTTAAAAGGTAAAAAATCTTTTCTTAACAAATAATTAATCTTTTTATTTACTATTGGTGTAAAATGATGACTATCAACTTTAGCTAGGCCATGCCCAGGAATATGCTTTATTACACTTCCAATATTATTTTGATGATAAAATTGGATACAATAGTCACCAATTTTTGATACAATTTTAGGATCATTTGAAAAAGATCTATTCCCAATAATATTCGATGAACCTTTATTTTTCAGATCTAATACAGGAACGGTATTAATATTTGCTCCAATTGATTTTAATAAAAATGATGTTTTATCAATAAATAATTTGTAAAAAAGTTTGAATTCTTTATGATTTTTTAAGTATTTATTACCAAAAAATTCAGAGGTTAAATTATCGAAAGAAATAATCTTTTCTAATCTATTAACACGACCCCCTTCTTGATCGATCAATATTGGATATTTTCTGTCGTTAAATATTTTTCTTATTGAAGATGTCAATTGAAATGTTTGTTTAATATTTTTAACATTTCTAGAGAACAATATAACTCCCCAAGGTTTATATTTTTTTAAAAAAGATTTTTCTTTTAATGAAATTTTTATAGATCTTAAACCTACAATAAATGATCTTCTGTTATTCATTAGACTCTATTAATTTCCAAAAATTAAATTTCTTCTTTTTATTGATATTGGATTTTTCAACATATTCTATTATATTCTTTGTATTGTCTTCTAATACAGGTAATTTTTCAGCAGAAATATCAATTTTCTTTTCTATATTATTAAAGGATCTATATGAAATTTTTTTGTTATCATCTGAGAAATAATATCTACCAACTAAAAAAATAAATAAGATAATTATTACTATAAATATTAGATATTTTATTTCTTTTAACATCACATTTTTTCTGGAACTGAAACACCCACTATATCCATTCCAGATTTGATTACATTTGAAATAACTTTTAAAAAAATCAATTTGTCATCTGTAATTTTTTTTTTTTCATTAATAAATCTTTTTTCTGGTGTATCCTTGCCAAGATTCCAATACGAATGAAACAATGAGGCCAATTCATATAAATAAGTTGGTATTCTATGAGGTTCGAGTTTTTTACTAGAAGCATCAATGCATTTAGGCCACTCAGATATTTTTTTTAAAATATTAATCTCATCTTGAGAATACTCAAAATTAAACTTATTAATATTTATTTCAGATTTTATATCTTTCTGTAAATGTCTAAATACAGATGAAATTCTTGCATAAGAATATTGAACATAATAAAGTGGGTTGTCTTTAGATTTCTCAACTACACTGTCAAAATCAAAATCAAGTTGTACATCACTACTTCTATTTAACATTATAAATCTTGTGGCATCTTTACCAACTTCATTAATTAAATCATCAACAGTTATATAATCACCTTTTCTTTTTGACATTTTGAAAGGTTTTTTATCTTTTATTAATTTAACTAGTTGGCTTACTTTGCAAATCAACTTATCTTTTGAATTTGATAGTGCATCAACTGAAGATGAAATTCTTTTAATGTACCCAGAGTGATCTGCACCTAGTATATTAATTAAATAATCGAAATTTCTATCTAATTTGTTTTTATGATAAGCAACATCGCTTGCAAAATAAGTCCATGTGCCGTCAGATTTTTGTAAAGCTCTATCTTTATCATCACCGAATTCAGTAGATTTAAAAAGTAATTGTTCACGCTCAATCCACTCATTACTATCTTCTCCCTCTGGAGCTTTTATTTTTCCCTTATAAACAAATTTATTCTTTTGAAGAAATTCAATTACTTTTTCAACTTCTTGATTTTTCACTAATTTTTTTTCACTTACAAAATTATCATGATTAATACCAAGACTTTTAAGATTTTTTTTTATTAATTTTAAAGCTTCTTCAATGGATAAAACTGATAATTTTTCAGATATTTTATCAAAGTCTTCAAAGTTCAATTCTTTATTAGAATTCAAAATATTTTTTGCAAAATCAATTAAATAATCACCAGGATATAAATCAGCATTATCATTTGGAAAAGGTTCATTAAAAGAAATCTCTCTTATTCTAAAATAAACAGATTTTGTAAAATTTATTATCTGATTACCATAATCATTAACATAATATTCTTTAGTTACTTTATGTTTATTGAATAATAGAACATTTGCTATAACATCGCCTAAAATAGCTCCTCGACAATGACCTACGTGTAAAGGTCCTGTGGGGTTCGCAGAAACAAATTCAATTAAAAAATTTTTTTTATTTTCCTTTGTATTGATTCCATAAGATTTTGAATTTAGAATTATCTCTTTAATAAAGTTTGTCCAAAAAATAGGTTTAAACTTAATATTTATAAAACCTGGTTTTACAACCGATATTTCTTTAATCAGTTTATCTTTTTTTTTAATTTCTGCAGATAAAATATTAGCAAGGTCAATTGGAGTTTTTTTATTTATTTTAGACAGGACCATCGCAACATTTGTTGAAATGTCACTATCAAATTTTGTTGGTGGTATTTCTGCAGTAATTCCATTGAGTGTATCAGGTAAAATTAAATCTCCATTTTTTGAAAGATCTAATAAAGTTTTTTTTATTTTATCTAAATATTGTTCAAAAATATTCATTTAAAGTTCTTATTTAAGTTAATCGCATATCTATCGGTCATTCCTGATATAAAATCTGAAATAGCTCTATATTTATTTTTAGCAAGTTGGTCTTTTGATATATATTTTTTAGGATTCATTTTAATTCTCTCAAATAATCTTTTAACCGTTGACTTGCCTTTGTTATTTTTTGCCAATACATTCTTGTTGTTATACATTTTTGTTTTTAGAAAATACCTAATTTCATTTTCTGAGTTTTTGACTTTTTCAGAAAAATCTACCATTAAAAAACTTGTTTTATTTATATCTTTTAAACTATTAACTTTGTTAAATTTTAAATTATCTTTAGTATTTCTTATTAAGTCTTTTATCATAAAATCAATCGAGTCTCGTATAATCTGATATGTAGCAATTTTGTAATTTCGTTTATTAATTTTATTCTTATATTTTTTGTAAATATCTTTAAAAAAATTAATTTCAACTAACTCTTCTAATTTAAATAAATTTGCATTTATACCATCCTGAATATCATGATTATTATAAGCTATATCATCAGAAATTGCAGAAATTTGAGCTTCTAATGACGGATAAGTATTAAAATTGATCATATTTTTAAATCTTTTGATACCAATTAAATTGTCAACTAAATCTAAATCATCTACAGGACCATTATGTTTTAATAGTCCTTCAAGTGTTTCAATTGAAAGATTGAGCCCACTATATTTTAAATATTTATTTTCTAAAAACATAACGACTCTCAATGTTTGTAAATTATGATCAAAACCACCATGTTCTTCCATACATTCATTAAGAGCATCTTCCCCAGCATGCCCAAAAGGTGTGTGACCTAAATCATGAGCTAAGCTTAATGTTTCAGCCAAATCTTCGTTCAAATTAAGATAACGAGCTATTGATCTTGCTATTTGAGCAACCTCCATAGAATGGGTTATTCTCGTTCTATAATGATCACCCTCAGTATTAACAAATACCTGTGTTTTATGTTTTAATCTTCTAAACGAAGCACTATGAATTATACGATCTCTATCTCTTTGAAATGGAGTTCTATATTTTGATAAAGATTCCTTAAATATTCTTCCTTTGCTTTTAAATAGACCTATCTTTGAGTATTTTTTCATCCTTTAAAATAAATATTTAAGTATTATATTAGTAATACCAGTGATCAATTATGATTAAAGAAATTAAATTTACTGATAAAGCACTAAAACAGATCAATGTTTTATTGTCAAAAAAAGATAAAGGGTCTTTTTTTAGAATCGCTATCAAAGGTGGAGGTTGTTCAGGCTTTCAATATGAATTTACTTTCGATAAGGAAAAGGCAGCAGATGATTTGAATTATGAAAATATACTAATCGACAAAACATCTGCAGATCTCTTAAAAGGATCAGAAGTTGATTATGTATCTGAATTAATTGGTGAACAATTCAAAATCACAAATCCACAAACAAAATCTTCTTGTGGCTGTGGTGTTTCTTTCTCTCTTTAATGATTATCTCCTCGTGGAATGTAAATTCTGTTCGAGCTCGTATTGAAAATATTAAAAGTTATCTTTTAAAATATAAACCAGATATTGTAATGATGCAGGAAATTAAAACTGAGGATATAAACTTTCCTTATGATGATTTTTCAGCAATGGATTACGAAAGTCATGTATTTGGTCAAAAAAGCTATAATGGTGTTGCTATTATCTCTAAAGGTAAATTAAATAATATAAGAACAGACCTAATCAAAGATAAGCTAAAACAATCTAGAATCATTTCTGCAGAGGTTGGATACAATAAAAAGACAGTTCAATTAATCAATATTTATACACCAAATGGTAATCCTGTAGATACGGAAAAATACGATTACAAAAAAAAATGGATGGATCAATTGATCAAACAATTAAAAACATTATCTAAAAAAAATTCAAATATAATTCTTGCAGGTGATTTTAATGTAATTCCGGCAGCAGAGGATGTTTATAATCCAAAAAGCTTTGAGGATGATGCTTTATTTAGATTAGAAATAAGAAAAAAATTTAGAGAGATGATTAACCTAGGTTTTAATGATGTTTATAGACATTTTAACGATACCAAAGAAGGATATACTTTTTGGGATTATATGAGAGGAGCTTGGCAAAAAAACAATGGTATGAGAATAGATCATTTCTTAGTTTCTAATTCTTTAATTGATCAAGTAAAAAGTATTAATATTAATAAAGATCCAAGAGGTCGTGAAAAACCTTCAGACCACACTCCTATTGAGATAACTTTAGCTTAAAGATTTTATTTTATTTACTAGCTCTTCGTTTATATTTCGAGGACTTTTGTCTAATCTATTTTTATGTCTTCTCTCACCTGGAAGTCTAACTCCATCAAAAGATTTCATCTTATCAAAAAATTCATCAGCATGTTTTTGCCAATTAGTTCCTGAAGTTTTATCTGGTGAAATCGCAATAATAAATTCTCCTCCACTTGGTGGTCCACCATCATTATTATCTTTGGCTGCTGTCTCAAAACTAAAATTGTCACCAACTAATGCACCAGCCATTAACTCAACCATCATAGCTATTGCTGAACCTTTATAGCCCCCAAAAGGAAGTAAGACACCACCGTCTGCTATTGCACCTGGATCAGTTGTCTCTTTACCATCTTTAGTTAAACCAGTTCCAAGTGGAACTTTATGCCCTTCTCTTTTAGCGACTTGCACTTCACCCATTGCCATTGAGGCAGTTGCCATATCATAAACCACTGGAGTTTTTCCAGGTCTTGGCCATGCAAATGAAATTGGATTTGTTCCAAACAGTGGTTTGATTGCTCCGGCAGGTGCTACTGCAGGCTTGTATGATGTACAAGCAAAAGCAACTAAACCTTCTTCTGCTAATTTTTCTGTTTCAGGCCACATCGCTGCCATGTGATGTGAGTTATTTATTGCAAGAACTGCTACACCATTTTCTTTTGCAGCCTTTACTAGTTCAGGCAAACCTTTATTTAAAACAACAGGTGCCAAACAATTATTACCTTGAACTTTAATTACTGATGCTGAAATTTTTTTTACTTCTGGCTTTCCTTTGCCATTAATTTTACCACTTTTTAAACCACTTACATAAGCTGGTAACCTAAATAAACCGTGAGATAAAGACCCATCACGTTCAGCATTTCTGATTAAATCTGATAGAATAGAAGCTGTTTCATCATCACATCCATTAGCTAATAATGTCTTTTTAGCTAAATCAAAAATCTCATCTAATGTAAGGGAAACTGTACTCATCCCATCATTAGATATTATTTATGACTAAAGATCAATTTTTTATTTAACAACCTTTAAAAGATTTTGACATGTTGCCAATTAAATCAAAATAAAGATCTTTACCTGGATTAAGAGTTGCTCCTAATGGATCTATAACCCCTGTTGCAACATTGGTATCTTTTGCTACAGCCTTAATAATATCAGGATTAAACTGTGGCTCTGAAAATATACAGCTTACTTTATCATGTTCAATTATTTCTCTTATTTCAGCTAACTGTTCTGCACCAGGCATTACATCAGTATTTACAGTAAATGCGCCAAGAATATTAATGCCAAATCTCTTTTCAAAATATTGATATGCATCATGAAAAACTATTGATTTGAAATCTTTGTTTAATTCAGATTTTACTTTCTTAGTAAGTTTATCTAAATCTTTATGTGCTTTTTTTAAATTTGCTTTATATTTAGCTTCATTTTCTTGATCATTTTCAATCAAGTGTTCTGCCATTTCACTTAAAATCACTTTTGCATTCATTGGATCCAACCAGATATGTGGATCATATTCACCGTGTGCGTGTCCTTCATGACCATGCTCATCATGACCATCTTCTTTATGTTCGTCGTCATGTCCGTGGTCATCGTGGTCATCTTCTTTTTTAGCATGATCATCATGATCATCTTCTTTATGACCATGATCATGTTTTTCAAAAATATTTCTTTCTCTAAATTTAAGTTTAGTTAGACCTTTAATTTCCATTAATTCAATTTTCTCTGCTTTTTTTGCTATAGATTTTAGTGGCTTTTCTAAAAAACTTTCTAAGTCTTCACCAACCCAAAATATGATATCAGCATTTTGAATCATTTTTGCATGTGATGGTTTTAATGCAAAACCATGAGGAGAAGCATAGCCATCTACTATTAAATCTGGTTTTGCTATTCCATCCATTAAATAACTTGCTAATGAATGAATAGGTTTAATTGAAGTAACTACTTTAATTTCAGCATTTGCTGGTACAAAAATAGTTAAGAATGATAGTATTGATAAGATAAATGGTAATTTTTTAATGTTTTTCATATGTTGTATATTTAAATTGTTATAATATAACACTATGTAATAATATAACATTTATTAGTCAAGGAATAAAATGAGCTCAGACCAAAATATACTTGTGAAATTAAATAAGGCTGGTTTTAGTTTAAATAATAAGTGGCTTGTTAGAGGAGTATCACTTCAAGTTGAAAAAGGTAAAATAGTTACTCTTATTGGTCCAAATGGATCAGGAAAAAGTACAACAGCTAAAATTGCTTTAGGTATTTACAAAAAGATTGATGGTTCAGTTGAAAAATACACAAACAAAGTTGGATATGTTCCACAGAAAATTTCAATCGATTGGACACTGCCGCTAAGAGTAAATGATTTCATGGTATTAACTGAGAGTCTTGATAAAGAAACAATAGATGAAGCTCTATCTTTAACTGGTGTCATCCATCTTAAAGATAAAAATTTAGGTGATTTATCTGGTGGAGAATTTCAAAGAGTATTACTTGCAAGAGCTATCTCAAAAAAACCAGAATTATTGGTACTAGATGAACCTGTACAAGGAGTAGATTTTACCGGAGAGATTGCACTATATGAATTAATTAAGAAAATTTCAGATGAATTAAACTGTGGTATCTTGTTAATTTCTCACGACTTACACACGGTCATGAGTGCAACTGATCATGTGGTTTGTTTAAACGGCCATGTTTGTTGTTCAGGATCTCCAATGGATGTTGCAAAAAATAATGAATATAAAGCTTTATTTGGTGAACAAGCCTCTCAAATACTATCAAGATATGAGCATAGACACGATCATATCCATACAAGTGAAGGTGAAATAAAGAAAAACTAAATGTTAGATGATTTTTTTATAAGAGCTTTAATAGCAGGTATTGGAGTTGCCATAGTCACTGGACCTCTTGGATGTTTTGTTGTTTGGAGAAGATTGTCTTATTTTGGAGATACTCTAGCCCACTCTGCTTTACTTGGAGTAACATTAGCTTATTCAATGGAATTCAACATAGCCTTCTCAGTATTTATCATCTCATCTTTAATAGCTTTAACTTTAATACAATTACAAAAGAGAACCAATCTACCAGGTGATGCTTTACTCGGTCTTTTAGCTCACTCATCGCTAGCTGTAGGACTTGTTGTTATAGGATTTTTATCATTTATTAGATTTGATATTATGGGGTTATTATTTGGAGATATATTGGCTGTTACTGTTGATGATCTTTTAATAATATGGATTGGAGGAGCATTAATCCTCTTAATTTTAAAATTAATTTGGAAACCTTTATTTGCATCAACTGTTAATTATGAACTAGCTGAAGCAGAAGGTTTAAATCCAGACCGTGCAAAAGCTATATTTACAATCTTAATGGCAGCAATTATTGCAATATCAATTAAGATGGTTGGCTTATTATTAATTACAGGAATGTTAATTATACCTGCTGCAATGGCTAGAAATATTTCATCAAGTCCTCAGAAGATGGTAATTTATTCAATCATTGGTGGATTATTATCTGTGATTTTAGGATTATTTTCTTCATTAGAATTTAACACTGCTTCTGGACCATCAATTATAGCAGCTTCTTTATTCTTATTTATTTTGTCTTTATTAAATATAAAACAATCGATTAAATTGAAAAATTGATGAGGAATCAGTAGAATGAATAAAATGCATACTCTTTCAAAAAATCAGCAAATTATTTTTGATTTAATTGATAAATCACCTGAACCAATGAAAGCTTATGCAATACTTTTTAATGTTCAAAAAAAAGGGATTAAAGCTCCATTACAAGTATATCGAGCATTAGATAAGTTGGTTGAAATAGGAAAAATTCATAAAATTGAAAGCAGAAATGCCTTTATAGCCTGTCAAAATTCAAGCTGTCAGGTATCAAAAGCTACTGCATTTTCAATATGTGAGATCTGTGAAAAAGTAACAGAAATTAGCAGTGCAAGTCTTTCTAAATACTTAACTAATTTCAAAGACAAAGATGGTATGAAATATAGTAAATACAATCTTGAGTTTTTTGGATTATGTAAAAAGTGTAGATAAGTTATTATCTAAAATCAAAACAAAACAAGCTGAAAGGAAAACGAATGTTTATCAAGAAGTACCTTAAATGGATAAGTACATTTCTAGTCTTAGTTGGTATTCTATTAACAAACCTAAATATATATCCTTTAAATATTTATTTTCATGGATTAGGAGTTGTTGGATGGACTATAGCTGGATTTATTAGCAAAGATAAAGCAATACTAACTAATTTTGGATTACAGATACCATTATTTATTATTGGTATTTATAAGGTTGTATTTTAATTTTAAAGTAGACTTTGGTTTTAATTAGTTTACCTATTGACGAATCCACCTTCTGATTCTCATATCAATAAATTTATATATAGAATTATTTTCCATCTAGAATTACATACTCCTTAAGTCATGAATCAATAGGAACCGAAAACAATAATATAAAGGAGATAAAATGGATATGACTTTAATTTACACGGTTATAGGGTTTGCCCTTGCCGGTTATAGCGTAATCGCTAACGACTCAATTCAAACACTAGGTACTTTTATAGCTTCAAAAAAGAAGTGGTTTAAATGGTATGTACTTGCAGGATCTGCTTCGAGTGTAATGATCATAGCTTTAGCGTGGGGATGGTATTCGTATGATGGTGATATTTCTTACGGAAGACTAACTAGAATACCTTATCAAGAAATTCAATGGTATCACGCAGTAGCACCTGCAATACTCTTGTTATTAACAAGAGTTGGTATACCTGTATCAACAACCTTTTTAGTTCTTTCAGCATTTGCTTCAACAGTTGTGCTTGAAAAGATGCTGTTAAAAAGTGTAGTTGGTTACGGTTTAGCAGCAATGGTCGCTTATATTGCTTGGATAGCTGTTTCAAAATTTATCAATGAAAAATTAGACGAAGTTGATGAAAAATATATTGCTTTTTGGCGTAACTCAGTTTGGGTAACATCTGGGTGGTTATGGTGGGTTTGGTTATCTCACGATGTAGCTAATATTGCTGTCTATCTTCCAAGAGAGTTAGATATTTCATTACTTTTAATTGTAATGGCATATTTTACAGCGTTGTTATTTTACATCTTTTACATTCAGGGTGGACGTATTCAAACTGTGGTTTTAGAGAAAACAGGAACGAGATATGCGAGATCAGCTACGATTATTAACGTAATTTATGCTGCTGTCCTATACTATTTTAAAGAACTTAATGATTTGCCTATGTCCACAACATGGGTATTTGTTGGTTTATTATGTGGTAGAGAACTTGCAATTTCAACAATGAACAAAGATTATAAGTTTAAATATGTCTTCCCATTAATTGGTAAAGACTTTCTTAAAATGATCTTTGGACTAAGTGTATCAGTTGGAATTGTTTTAGGAATTCATTACATTATTATTCCAAATAATTGGTTTTAAACAAATCTATATAGTCGTGCATATTTAATTATGCATGGCTATTAAGTTTTTTTAAGAACTTACTTTTCCAAGATAATTCACTAGTATCACACCAACAATGATTAAAATTATACCTATAGCGCCATAAATATTAGGTAATTGATTATATTTTAAAATACCAAAGATCGTCACTGCAGTAATTGTTAATCCACCATATGTTGCATAAGTAAAACCAACAGGAATTATATTCATTGCTTTAGATAAACAAAATAAACATAGAACGATTGAGACTACACAAAATATTGTTGGAAAAACATTTGTGAAACCATTGGTAGTTTTTAAAAAACCATTAGCAGAAATTCCAAGTATAATCGCTAAAAATAAATAGATGTAACCTGATGAGTAATTCATCAGGTTATATTATTTTATTTTTGATCTAATAAAAGCAGAAAGATGGTCTATTATAAAGATTGTTACAAAGATAAGTATAATTATTGCTGATACTCTTTCATACTCAAACATCCTGAAAGATGATTGTAATTCATATCCTATTCCACCAGCTCCGACGATTCCTAACATTGTTGCCATTCTAACGTTTCTATCTAAGATATATAAATTGTTTGCAACAAAAGATGGTAAGATCTGAGGTATAACACCAAATGAAATTATTTGACTTTTAGTTGCACCAGACGATTTAAGAGCATCAATTGGGCCTTGATTGATATGTTCAATATCCTCAGCATAAAATTTTGCCAAGAAACCCATTGTATGTAAACCTAAAGCTAGAACGCCTGGCATTGCACCAAAACCAATTGCTATAACTAAGATCATCGCCATAATAAATTCTGGTATAGCTCTAAAAAATATAACAATAGTTTTGCAAATTATATATACAAAATAGTTTGGAGCTAAATTTCTAGCTGAAAATAATCCCAAAGGTATAGATAAAACAATTGCAAGAAAAGTTCCTAAAATTGCAATTTCAATAGTTTCTAAGATTGCAAAAAATAATTGACTAAAATTACTGAAATCAGGTGGTAACATTCTTGATAAGATGTCACCAAAGTATTTTGAAGAGTCTGTTGCTAACTTAATGAAATCAATCTCAAGATCTTTAACAATAAATATCAAGATTAATAACGACAAAATGATAGAAATTAACGTTTTATATGACCATTGAGGTTTTAAGTATTTTTCAAGATTTTTATCTTTATTATCTACTTTAAGTTTTAAAATATTATCATTCATATTAAGTATAAATTTTCGCTATGTTTGTAGTATTTATATTAGATGAATTTTCATCAAATATAATTTTTCCATCCATTAAGCCAACTATTCTATCTGAGTATTTTTTTGCTAAATCTACTTGGTGAAGATTGCATAATATTGTTGTTCCAAAATCTTGGTTTATTCTTTTTAATAAAGATAAAATCAAATTTGCTGCTTTTGGATCAAGACTAGCGACAGGTTCATCAGCTAATAATAACAATGGTTTTTTTATAATAGCTCTAGCTATACCGATACGTTGTCTTTGACCACCTGATAACTCATCTGATCGACTGTATGATTTTTCTAGTAAACCAACTGTTTCTAGAGATCTTAAAGCTTTAATTTTTTGATTTTTTGAAAATAAATAAAATAAAGATAAAAATTTATTACTCGAATTTAATAGACCTGTTAAAACATTATTTATAGCAGACAAATTATTAACTAAATTAAATTCTTGAAAAATCATTCCTGTTTTTTTTTGAACATCTAAAATCGTGTTCTTATTTACAATTTTATTATCAAAGTAAATTTCTCCTCCACTTGTTGTTTCAAGTCCATTTATGCTTCTTAGTAAAGTTGTTTTACCTGATCCACTAGGTCCAAGAATACTTACAAACTCTCCTTTATTAATTTTTAAATTAATACCTTTTAAAGCTGGAGTTCCGTTATCAAAGGTTTTTTTAAGATCATTAATTTCAAGCATGATAGTTTTATTTTAATTAGCTTTTATCTTTATTTAATAGTTCAATAACTTCTCTTAAAACATTATAGTCAGAGTCTTTAACTTCCATGTAGTGGGACATCTTTCCACCATATCCACCTATCTCACCATGTTTATGAGCTTCTAGTACTGCTTTCTTAATTTTATCTCTATCTTCTTTAGGTATCATTTTTGAATAAGCTAATGGTGGAGGGGGAACTCTATCAGATTTGTGAATAATTCTTACATCTTCTTTTTTAAAAGTACCATCTTCTAATCTTGCCTCAAAATTTCTTGAGCTCATTCCACAAACATCAGATTGATTATTTAATACAGCTAACAAACAAGCATCATGACTCCCGGCATAAAAAACATTTTTAAAATGGTCTTTGTTTTTAATTGAAAGATTTATTTTGCTTAATTCTACTTGGGGTATTAAATCACCACTTGTTGATCCTATAGTATTAAGGGACAAAATTTTACCCCTCACGTCTTGAAATTTTTTTAAAGGACTGTCATTTTTGACAACAAAATAAGTATAATAACCAGCATCTTTCTCACCTGGTCTTACACCTGCAGCAAAAGCTTCTGCATTAGCAATCTCAGCTGCTTTCACATATGTTTTTCCACCGTACCAAGCTATATGAGCTCTACCTGCTCTCATTGCTTCAACAGCTGCATTATAATCTGTTACTTTAATCGTATCTATTTTAAGACCTGTAAGTTTTTCAGTGATTGCAATTAAACTTGTGTAGTCATTTTCATCACCCTTCTCACTCGCTGGCACAAATACCATTTTGTAAGTTTTTGTCTCTGCATTAAGAACACTCGAAAAAAAAACAAATAATATAGTTAATATTAATTTTCTAATCATGATTCTCTGCTAATTATCATTAACTTTGTTCGCTTACAAGTTAATTTTAAAGATACAAGAAAGAATTATTAATTGAAAAAACCCTAATTTTTAGTGAATTTTTTATTAAAACCAATTAAGGCTTTTTTATAATCTTCCACAGTGTCTATTTCTTTCCACCCACTTTCAATAATAACACAATGTACTTTAATACCAATATCAACCAGTTCTTGAATAAAATCTGTTAGATAAGCTTTTTGGAAAATCTTAGCTCTCTGAAATGGTTTATTCCAATAAATCTTTTTTAATCTATGAAAATTTTCTTTAAATATCTTAGTTCCATGATCAGACAATTTGATCATTCCAATAAACTCACCATGAACTTCTTGATTGCCTTTATTAATTTTACCAATCTTTTCAACTTCGTTATTTGAATTAAAAATTACATTTTCAGCTTCTGAAATTGGATGATCTTTTCTTCCAACATAATAACCTCTCCAATCAATATCAACCACAACAGAGATATCATGATTTGACTCTAGTGTTCGTTGAACTACTGACGAGTCGAATAATATATCAGAATATGAGATAATTATATTTCCGTTTATAACCTTTTCAGCATAAAAAATTGAATTTAAGATATTGTTATTACGGTAATCAGTGTTTTCAAAATATTTTATACCTTTATATTTTATTTTTTCTTTTTTATAACCACGTATTAAAGATATATTTTCAACACCTGAATTTTTATAAGCTTCAAGCTGTCTTTGAAGTAAAGTTTTTCCACCAAAATCAAGCATACATTTTGGCAAATTTTCAGTGTGTTTTTTTAGTCTACTGCCTAGTCCTGCTGCAATAATTAAAGCCTTTGTTTTTTTTTTACTAATTGAGTTTTCTAATAATTCAATTTGTTTTTCGTTAAGATCATTTTCTTGGATAGTTCTTATTAGAGAATTAATTTTAGGATTTTTTGTAATAAAATCATTTATATCTGGGGCCAAAGTTTTTTTTGAATACCCTGCTAAATCATTAAGTTTTTTAATATCGATAGATAAAATAGAAGAAATTTTTTTTATAATATCTAATTTGGGAGCTGTTCTTTTTTCTTTTTCTATATCATTGAGATATGATGCTGATACCCCAATCTTAGATGCTAATGCTCTTTGTCCTATACCTTTTTGAATTCTTACCTCTCTTATAAATGGTCCAAATTTTTTGTTCATTTGTTAATTAATATTTAAAAACATATTTTTGAAAAATTTTTATCAAAATAATCTATAGTATTTCCATAATTATAAAAATTATTTTTTAAGAAATTATCAATTTCTTTTTTATCAAAACTTGCTATTGCCTTATTTATAACTTTTTCAATTTCATTTAATTCATGTTTATTAAATTCATATCCAAATTTATCTTTAATAGTGTCTTCTATTGGAATTAAGCCCTTAAACTTCTCAAAACTTTCATTATGCACTTTGTCAAAATCACTATAAAAAATTACAGGTTTTTTAAATAACATCATGTATTCTATTGATATACCTGAATTATCAGTGATTAAACATTTTGCATTTTTCATTGCTTCTAAATTTTCAGAATCATTATCAAATAAAAAATTTTTATGTTTAAATTTTTCTTTATAAGACTCCATTAAATTTTGTGATCTTTTTACTGTTTCTGGATGAGGTCTAAATCTAACTTTATAACCAGAGTTTAACAAATTTTTAAGAATTTCCTCGAAATCTTCGTTAATAAAGTTGAGCCTATTTTTATTCCAAGATGGAGCAACTAAAATTTCGCTATCATTTTGCGACCCTTCAATTTTGTCTTTCAAGTAATCAAAATAAAAAAATCCTGATTTTATTAGTTTTTTTTCTTTTAAATTATCTAACTCTTCTCTTTGTCGAATTTCTTTAATTTGATATTCACCATTACATAATATTGTGTCGTAGTTATCAAAAGCTGTTGATGTATAAATTCGAGTCGTACTTACTGCACCATGGAAAAAATAAACATAATTTTTTACAAAACCGTTTCTCTTAATAATGTTGTTATTAAGATCAGTCAAAGTCATAAATAAATTGTCTGTTGTAATGCTTTTAAAGAAATACTGTAATAAAAAACCATGGCCAATATAGAAATTAACTACATTTAAATCTGGTACTTTATCTTTAATATCTGATGATACATAATATACCTCCCCTGGATATTTTTTTGATAAATATTCTAGTATTGGATAACCATACTTCAAATATGCCTTATTCTCAGAATAAAAAATAAATCTTGGTTTTATTTTATTAATATTATTAATTTCCTTAAATTTTAGAAAAAAATTTTTAAGATTATTTGATAATTTTTTTAACATCTTTTATCATTTAGCTCTTCCATAAATATCTTGATATCTCACAATATCACTTTCTTTTAAAATTGAACCTACTTGAGCTTCAATAATTTTTACTGGTTTTTTATAAGGATTTTCTATCCTATGAACTGCGCCTAATGGAACAAAAATAGTTTCATCGGGTTTCATAGTAAAATATCTCTTATCTAAAGTAATTTTAGGTTTACCATGTGTAACTACCCAATGCTCAGCTCTATGATGATGTTTTTGAAGACTTAATATGCCTTTGGGCTTTACATATAATTCTTTTATTAAAAATTCTTTACCATTAAATAGATTTACATAACTACCCCAAGGTCTATAAAATACATTTTTCTTTTTGAAATACTGTTTTTTATTTCTTCCGTACATTTTGCAGATTTCTTTCCAAGATCCTAAATCAGACCAAGGTATATCTAATTTAATAGCATTAATGTCTCTATTTTTTTCTAATATTGCATAGTCAAAAGACTTAGCTGATGTTTTGGCAAATGCATGTTTGTTTAAATAATACACATTATTTTTATGTTTTGATTTTGTTACTGCTTTTTTACAATTTCGGTAAATATTTGGTTGGTATTTTTTGAAATTATTAATAATTGAGTCTTTTCGCAAATAAAACATCCCTGAATTCCAGTAACCTTTTTTATTAATTATTTGTTTAGCTTTAGCTTCTTTTGGTTTTTCTACAAATCTGGTTACTTTATTATTTTTCGTTAAAAAATAACCAAACTCACTTGAAGGTGTTTTTGGCTTTATACCAAAAATAAATATATTATTATGAGTAAGCTTTTTTTGGTTTTTTTTAATAGCTTTATTAAATAAACCAACTTTCTCCATTAAATGATCAGCAGCAAAAAACATTAAAGGTTGTTCGTTTGGTATATCATTAATTAATGCCGTGCTTAAAATAGCTGGAGCTGTATTTTTTTTTGAAGGTTCTAAAACTATCTTAAATTTTCTTATTTGATGTTTCTTTAAATGTTGCTTAACTTGTTTTAGATATTTTGAATTAGTGCTTATAATTGGTTCATCGAATATAGAGGCTTTTACTCTTTCAAGAGTTTTTCCTAATAAAGTCCAATTACCAAAATCTATAAATTGTTTTGCTTGATGCTTTTTGGTATTTGGCCAAAGTCTTGTACCTGCTCCACCGCACAAAATAATTGGACGAATTTTCATTAAATTAATTCCTGTTTTGTAATTTTAATATTATATCCTTCTAATCCAATAACTTTTTTTGGTGATTTTGTGATTAAAATCATCTTACTTATATTTAGATCTTTTATTATTTGTGCACCAATACCATAATTTCTTATGAGTTTATCGTTACCTTTTTTATAAAAATTCTTATTTTTATAGTCTTTTAAAGTTTGGGTAACTGACTTAAGGTTTGTGTCCTTTATAAAAACTAAAACGCAATTATTAAATCTTTTAAAATAATTTAAAGTTTTGTTGAATGAATTGGGTAATTGTTGATTTATCAAATAATTATGCACTACATTTGACGAGATAACTCTTACACGTGGTATAATTCCTTTTTTTGTTGAACCTTTGACAAGCGCAAAATGTTCTGATCCATCTAATAAATTTTCGTAAATCTTGATTTTGTACTTTTGTTCTTTAACTTTAATATCTGATGATTTTTTTAATTTAATTAATTTTTCCTTTTTTAATCTATATGAAATAAGATCTTCAATTTTTCCAATCTTTAACTTATGTTTTTTTGCAAAATTGAATAAATCCTGACCTTTAGCCATTGTACCATCTTCATTCATTATTTCACATATCACAGCAGAATTATTTTTTTTAGCTAATTTAGAAATATCGACTGAAGCTTCTGTGTGGCCAGCTCTAACTAAAACACCACCATCTTTTGCAATAATTGGAAAAACATGCCCAGGTGAAACAATTTCATTTTTATTTACATTTTTTTTCGATGCAATTTTAATTGTTCTCGCTCTATCTTTAGCAGATATGCCGGTTGTAATTCCCTTCTTAGCCTCAATAGATACAGTAAAAGCAGTTTTGTTTCTTGATTGATTAACTGGAGACATTAATGACAAATTTAGTCGTTTAGCTTGTAAACTATCTAAAGCCAAGCAAATTAACCCTCTTCCATATTTTGCCATAAAGTTTATATTTTTTGAATTAGTATCTGATGTTGAAATTACAAGGTCACCTTCATTTTCTCTTTTTTCATCATCAACAAGTATGAACATTCCTCCTTTTCTGGCAATTTTAATGATAGTTTCTATAGAAGAATAATTATTTTTTTTCATGAAAAAAATTTTTAACGTATTTTGAGAGAATATCTATTTCAATGTTAACAAGACTATTTTTTTTAAGATTTGATAAATTAGTTAATCTAAAAGTGTGTGGAATTACCCAAATTTGAAAACCTTTTTTTGTTTTTTTTGAAATTGTTAATGAAATTCCATTAATACAAATTGAGGCTTTTTCAATAATATTTTTCCTTTCTTTTATATTTATTTCAAAATCAAAGATAAAAGATTTATCTACTTTTTTAACACTTAAAACTTTACCAGTAGTATCAACATGTCCTTGACATATATGGCCTGAAATTTTTTGACCATATCTTAGTGGAAGTTCTAAGTTGATTAGATCTTTTACCTTTAAAAATTTAAATTTTGATCTTTTTACAGTTTCGTTTGATAAATAAAATTCCATAATTTTTTTTTTTAAGGTGATAAGTGTCAAACATACACCATCACAAGCAATAGAAACTCCAATATCTTTATTAGTTAATTTTAGATCTGACTTAACAAAAATATTTATACCTTTAGATCTTTTGGATATTTTTGTTATTAAGCCTTTATTAAATATAATTCCATTAAACATTTATCTTTTATAAATTGTAATATTATCTTTTGCTAGCTTAGAACTGATTTTGAATTTATTTTTAAATCTGTTATTTAGTAAGCTAAAAGATGTGAAAATTTGGTGTTTTTTATTAATTAATATTTTTTTTGGACTTTCAAAAAGATAAAATTTATCAATTAATTTATTTTTAATGAGATTCTTGGTGATCTTATCGCCACCCTCAACTAACAAATTTCTAGTTCCTAAAGTATACAATTTTTTTAAAATTATTATGAAATCAAATAATTCATTACTATCTACCTTAGATTTAATTAAAATTATTCCTTTTTTCTTAAAAATTTGTTTTTTTCTATTGTCTGATGAATTGTGAAATATTATCGTATTATTTTTTTTTGCAGATTTAAAAATATAACTATTTAAGTTTGTCTTTAAATGTTTATCTAAAACTATTCTTCTTGGTGAAAATTTTTCGAATCCTTTCAATCTACAATTTAGTTTTGGATTATCAATGTTGAGTGTTTTAGAGGAAATCATTATTGAATCATTCTTATATCTCAAATAGTGAGTTAATTTATCAGAAGATTTATCAGTTATTCTTTTAGTTCCTTTACTGTAAATCAATTTATTATTTGAAACAGCAATTTTCCCAGTCACATAAGGTAATTTTTTATTCCTGTTTACAAAATAAGAATCGTATAAATTTTTTGCTTCTGATTTTAATAGACCTTTTTTAACCTTTATTTTTTTTTTTGACAAAATTCTAAAACTTTTTCCTTTCACTTTTTTATCAATATCATCTATCGCATAGATAATTTCACTAATACCACTATTGATTATGCTATTTGTGCATGGAGGTGTTTTTCCATAATGATTACAAGGCTCCAGTGTTACATACATTTTTGAACCTTTAATTTTTTCTAAAGAATTATTTATTGCGTTATATTCTGCATGAGGTCTTCCATTATACCCTGTTCTACCAATAGAAATGATTTTATCATTTTTTACGATCAAACATCCAACTGATGGATTATCTCCAGTTAAACCTTTTCGACTACTTGCTAAATTTAAAGCAAGACGCATATATTTTTTATCTTTTAAAGAAAATTTATCTTTTTTTGTAGACATCTAGTTTGTCGACAAATTGAACAAAATCTTTCTCTTCTCTAAAATTTCTATAAACTGACGCAAATCGTACATATGCAACTGGGTCAAGTTCCTTTAATCCTTCCATCACTATTGTACCAATGGTGCTTGTGGGAATTTCACTTTGACCTAATTCCTCTAAAGATCGAGAAATTCTACTAATAAATTTTTCTGTAGTTTCAGTATCAATTGGTCTCTTTTTTAAAGCAATAAAAATTGACTTTGCTAATTTTTCTCTGTCAAAAGAGGATTTTCTTCCATTTTTCTTAACAACCATTATTTCTCTATATTGAACTCTTTCAAAAGTTGTAAATCTTGCACCACAAATACAAAGTCTTCTTCTACGTATAGCTGTGCCATCCTCAGTTGGTCTTGAGTCGACTACTGAAGTCTCTCCTTTTTTACATATGGAACAAATCATTTATTTAAATTTTTATAAATTGGAAAATTTGAGCATAAGTTTATTACTTCATTTCTCACTTCATTTTCCACTTTACTATTGTCCTCGGGATTTTCAGATAATCCTTTAATAACTTTTGTTATCAAGTTACCAACTTTTTCAAATTCCTTTAAACCAAATCCTCTTGTAGTAGCTGCTTGTGAACCTAATCTGATACCTGATGTGATCATAGGTTTTTCAGTATCAAATGGTATTCCATTTTTATTACAAGTAATATTTGCTCTACACAAACTTTCTGAAGCTAAATTTCCTTTCACATTAAATGGTCTTAAATCAACTAACATTAAATGTGTATCAGTACCACCTGAGTAAATTTTAAATCCATTGTTCTTCAAAGTCTCGGCAAGTATCTTTGCATTAGCCAAAACATTTTTTATATAATTTTGAAATTCAGGTTTTAAAGCTTCAAAAAAACCAGCTGCCTTTGCTGCAATGATGTGCATTAATGGTCCTCCTTGATAACCTGGAAATACAGCTGTATCAAATTTTTTTCCTAAATCTAAATCATTTGATAAGATGATACCACCTCTGGCACTTCTAAAAACTTTATGTGTTGTAGAAGTTACAACATGAGCATAATCACAAGGATTAGGATAACCTTTTCCTGCAACTAAACCTGAAAAGTGAGCCATATCTACCATTAAATATGCACCAACTTTATCAGCAATTTCTCTAAATCTTTTAAAATCAATTACTCTTGAATACGCGCTTCCACCTGCAATAATAAGTTTGGGTTTATGCTCTAATGCAAGTTTTTCAACATTATCATAATCAATAAGTTCTGATTTTTTATCTACATCATAACTAATTGCATTAAACCATTTACCAGACATCGAAATTTTTAATCCATGAGTTATATGACCTCCTGAATTCAAACTCATACCCATAAATGTATCATTTGGTTTTAATAAAGCTAAAAATACTGCACCATTTGCTTGAGCTCCAGAGTGTGGTTGAACATTTGCATATTTACAATTGAAAAGTTTTTTAATTCTCTCTAATGCCAATTGTTCAGCTACATCTACATGTTCACAGCCATTATAATATCTTTTACCAGGATATCCCTCAGCATATTTGTTTGTAAGAACCGAACCTTGAGCCTCTAATACAGCCTGAGAAACTATATTTTCTGATGCAATTAATTCAATGTGATTTTGTTGTCTTATTAATTCATCATTAATAGCTTTAAATAAATCTGGATCAGATTTAGAAAGACTTTTTTCAAAAAAATCTTGATAACTTGAGTTCAAATATTTTGTTTCACTAGACATTTCTTTAAATTTTTTTCACTCTTTTTTTATGCCTACCGCCTTCAAACTTTGTATTTACAAAAATATCAATACATTTAAAAGCAATATTTTTTTTTGTTAATCTAGATCCTAATGTAATAACATTTGCGTTGTTATGCAATCTAGATAATTTTGCGTTTTTTATAGAATAACATACAGCAGCCCTTATTTTTTTGTGTCTGTTTGCCGCCATAGACATACCCATCCCAGATCCACAAATCAAAATACCAATATTTTTACTATTTTTGGAAACTTTTTTGCAAAGTTTATGAGCATAATCAGGGTAATTAACAGAAGTCTTTGAGTTATCTGTGCCCAAATCTATAAAAGAGTATTTCTTTTTAAAATTCATCTTGATTTGCTCTTTAAGATTAAATCCTGCGTGATCTGATGAGATAAATAATTTTTTCAATCTAATTAAATTTATGATCTAGAACGCATGCTACCAGATGTATTCTGTTTTCTTCTCCACCGTTGAATGCATTATGATATTTAGTGTTATTTGTAATCCAAACTGATCCATCAGCAGGCAAATGCTTAGCAACATTGTCAATAACCATAATCGAACCTGGATTAGTAATAATAGGAATATGTAATCTTGGCTCTGGATCTCTATGCCAACTTAAAGTTGACCTTGGTTGTTTTAGTAAAATTCTAACTCTACCAAGTTTATATTTTGCAGATAAGATATCAAATACTTCTTTAAAGTATGTATTTTTATAGTCTTCAATAAATTCTGAGTATGCAGCTTCATCGATTTTTTCATCTCGAATAACTTCCTTGCCTGTCCCGTCTGGCTTGGTCCAAAATACACCTCTAGCTTTATGACCTTTGATCGACTCTGGGTCTCCCGGTACTTGTGTCAATGATATAGCGCCAAAATTAGTAATTCCGTCAGGGCCACTAAAATCTTTTATTTTTAGTATCTCTTTATATGCTTTCTTAAGCTCATCGATGTCAAATTTGACATCTTGCTTTTGAAAATCATCAAAATTTAAATTCATAAGTAATAAATTGTCTCCTAATATTGTTTAATATCCTTTTTCAGATATATTTGTATATTACATTTGTCGCATTATTTAAATAAATTTAAACATGATTACTGGTAAATTTCCATCATTGAGACTTAGACGCAGTCGAAAAAACGATTGGTCAAGAAGACTTATTGAAGAAAATAACCTAACACCCAATGATTTTATTTTGCCGATATTCCTAATTGATGGAAATAATAAAAAACAACCAATTAAATCAATGCCTGATGTATATCGTTATACTTTAGATAATTTAAGTCGAGTTGTTGATAAAGCTATAAGAAAAGGTTTGCCCATGGTTGCATTATTTCCATATACTGAAAGAAAAAAGAAGAATGAACTCGGTACAGAGGCATTAAATGAAGATAATCTTGTTTGTAGAGCAATACAATTAATTAAGAAAAAATATAAAAATGATATTGGTATTATGTGTGATGTAGCGCTAGATCCATACACTACACATGGTCATGATGGATTGTTAAAATTTAATTATGTTTTAAATGATGAGACAAATAAAATTTTGATTAATCAATCTATATTACAAGCTCAAATGGGTTGTGATGTATTAGCACCATCAGATATGATGGATGGTAGAATAGGAGAAATAAGAAAATCTCTTGATAAAAATGGATATCAAATGACACAAATATTATCTTATGCTGTTAAATATGCATCAAGTTTTTATGGACCTTTTCGAGAAGCTGTAGGATCAAAAAAACTATTACAAGGAGATAAAAAAAATTATCAAATGGACTATAGAAACAGTGATGAAGCAATAAGAGAAGTTGCTTTAGATATTAAAGAGGGAGCAGATATGGTTATGGTTAAGCCAGGTTTACCTTATTTAGATATAATTAAACAAATTAAACAAAACTTTAAAATTCCAGTTATGGCCTATCAAGTCTCAGGTGAATACAGTATGTTAACTAACAGCATTAACAAAGGATTAATAAATAAAAGTGTAATCTTGGAAAGCTTAATATCATTTAAAAGGGCTGGGGCTAATGCAATAGTCAGCTATTATGCTGATAAATTGGATAAAATTTTATGATTATAATTTAAGTGTATTAATAAAATGAATTCTATTCAATGGTTGATTTAAATTATTTGGCTTCAATATTGTTTTATCCAAGTAATCACCAACAAATTTTAAGCCATCTAATAAAACTTCCAGACTTATTTTTTCATCATTTTTATCAATCAAAAAATTTGGTATAATTTTTTTATTAATAGATGATTTAGAAACATATTTAATTTCATTTCCAATTATTTTTTTATCTACTAAATTTTCTAATTCAAGATCATATCCAAGTATTTTGAATAACTCTAACTCCCAAAAAATATAACTTTTAATCCAGTTTTTATCATCCAATATTAGATAAAATTTTTCTATTAAATCAAAAATTTTAAAATTGATTTGAAGCTCTGGAGTTAAAATCTTAACTAAATTGAGTGCTGATGATAAACAGGTCAATTTTTGTTGATCATCAAAATATAATGGTGACAATGCCTCTTGTATTTCAACTTTAAAATATCCAATTTTATTTTCAAATTTTGAATTATAGTTGACGTGAACTTTATTACCAATTTGAAGATAATTCTTCATTTTTTTAGAAGTTCCGCCAAAAATTATTCCCGAAACTTTACCGTGAGACTTTGTATAAATTTCGGAAATTAAAGAATTTTCATTATATCTATTTTTTGAAATCAAAAAACCTACATCATCCCAATTCATAACTATTTAATATTATTCAAACAAAGCATTGCCGCATTTTGTTCTGCATCTTTTTTTGATTTACCTTCCGCAATATAGAATTTAGTATTAAATAATTTAACTGCAACTTTAAAGATTGGTTGATGTCTTGGGCCTGTATTAGAAATAATTTTATAAATTGGTAATTTTTTAAATTTTTTTAATGATAATTCTTGTAATTTAGTTTTTGCATCTATTGGTGTTATTACACTTTTTTTAATATGTTCATCCCATAAATTCATAATTATTTTTTCTACTGTTTGAAATCCTCTATCTAAATAAATAGAACCTATTAACGCTTCACAACTATCAGCTATTATTTTATCTTCAATTTTATTTTTCTTTTTTTTTGCATTTAAAGTTAATATATATTTATCTAAATTCAGCTTTTTCGCTACGTCTAAACAAGTTTTTCTATTTACCAAAGATGCAAACTTTTTATCTAATATACCTTCTTTTTCATTTGGGTAAATTTCTAAAAGCTTTTTAGATATTACTAAACCTAAAACTCTGTCTCCAAGAAATTCGAGTTTTTCATTATTATTTATGTTATTAAAACTTTTATGAGTGAGAGATTGAACCAATAAATTTTTATTTTTAAAATTTGTTTTTATTTTTTTTTCTAATGTTTCGTAGTTTATTTTCATTATTTTATCTTTTTAAAAAATCTTTCGAGTCTTAAGGATTCATTCCATTTCCAGAAATAGAAAATGCTTCCCACAGATTTGTCAGAAGAAAAAAATATAAATTGAGCTTTACCAACTAAATTATCTTTATGAACATAACCAACACTGGATAGAAATCTACTATCTTTGGAGCAATCTCTATTGTCTCCTAAAAAAAAATAATGATTTTCTGGAACTATAAATTCATCTGAGTTTTGATATGTGAAATTTTTTAAATAAACTGTATTATATTTCTTTCCATCAGGCAGTAATTCCTGAAATTGAAAAACATCTATTATTTTTTTTCCGCAAAAAATATTTTTTTTAATTAATATTTTAGATTTTAAAATTTCACTATTATTTATATATAAATTAGAGTCTATAAACTGTATTTTATCTCCCGGTAAACCGATCAATCTTTTTACATAATCAGTTCTATTATCTGCGGGTGTTTTAAAGACAATAACGTCACCACGTTGTGGGTTTTTAAAAAAAAATCTCCCCTTAAAAATAGGTGGGCTAAAAGGTAAAGAATGCTTACTGTAACCATATGAATACTTTGTTACAAAAAGTCTATCTCCAACAAGCAGATTAGGTTCCATAGATGATGAGGGGATATAAAATGGTTGTATTAAAAAAGATCTTATAATTAAAGCTATTATAAGAGCATAAAATAAAGTTTTAATATTTTCTATTATAATTTTTTTATCAAACATTATTTTTTTTGTAAAATTGTAAAAGCCATTGAATATTCTTTTTCATCGGAAATTGATAGATGCAAATTGTATTTGCTAGCTTTACATATCTTTTTTATAAATTGATCTATTTTAACTGAATTTAAATAATATGGTTTACCTAAATTATCATTTATTATTTCGATATCTTTAAAGTTTAAATTGTACCTAAAACCTGTTCCAAGAGCTTTTGATAGAGCTTCTTTTGCAGCGAATCTCTTTGCAAAATAATTGACTTTATCTTTAAATCTTTTTGACAATTCAATTTCCTTTTTTCCAAAAGTTCTATTTATAAATTTTTTATCTTTAATTAATTTTCTTAATCTTTTATTATCTACAATATCAACACCTATTCCTAAAATTTTCATTTTTAATTATTGATAATTTTTTTAAAATTTCTTATGACTTTACTTAATCCAAAAAATATTGACTCACCTATTAAAAAATGTCCAATATTGAATTCCTTTATTTCTTTAACTTTTGATAAAAGTTTAGTGGTTGAATAGTCTAGACCGTGGCCAGCATGTACTTCGATACCAAATTTTTTAGCCAAAATTGAACAATTTTTTATTTTATTCAACTCATTAGTAAAGTTTTTGTTCGATTTTACTAAATTTGATAATTTTCCAGTATGAATTTCCACACAATCCGTATTGAGTTCTTTTGCTAGTCTAATATCTTTTAAAGAAGGATTTATAAATAAACTTGTTCTAATTTTTTTTTTTTTAAAACTTATTATAATTTTTTTTAATTTATTTTTATTCTTACTTAAATTCAACCCTCCTTCAGTTGTAATTTCTTTTCTTTTTTCAGGGACAATACAAATAAAATTTGGTTTAATTTTATGAGCAATTTTTACTATTTTAGTATTTGTTGAGATTTCTAAATTTACTAATAACTTTTTTAAAGAACAAATTTTTTTAGCATCTAAATCTCTTATATGTCTTCTATCTTCTCTTAAATGAATAGTTATTGAGTTAGCACCTAATTTTCGTACATATTTTGCTGCGAAAAAAGGATCTGGATGTAATTCTCCACGAGCATTTCTAATAGTTGCTATATGATCAATGTTTACACCTAGACGTTTCACTTAGTAAATCTGCTCCCAGGAGTTGTTATTGGCAATAATTTCAATTCTTTAGGTAATTGATTTTTTTTATATGTTGGAACGTCAATTTTTAAATGAGATATAATCTTTTTTTTTATCCTTAATTCTTTTTTTGTAGAACGATCAATTATTGATGCAAAACCGACAAGTTTACCCTTTGCTTTTTTAATCAATTTAACACACTCTAAACTTGATTTTCCTGTTGTTATTACATCTTCAATAATTAATACCTTAGATCCTTTTTTAATACTAAAACCTCTTCTCAAAACAAACTTACCATTTACTCTCTCACAAAAGATTGTTTCTTTTTTTAAAATTCTTCCAATTTCATATCCAATTATAATTCCTCCCATAGCTGGAGACAAAATTAAATCAATTTTACTAAAATTTTTTTTAATTTTATTGGCTAATGATTTACAAATTTTATTAGCCAAATTAGGGTAACTTAAAAGTTTAGCACATTGAATATATTTTGATGAATGTAAACCTGACGATAAAACAAAATGTCCCTCTAAAAGTGCATTAGTTTTTTTTAAAATATTTAAGGATTTTTTGGGTGAAAGCATTTCTTTTATCTTCGTGTCTAATTATCTTAAATTTTATACTCTTTTGTTTAAGCTCTGCAATAAAATTTGTAAAGTTTTTTAAGTCTCTTATAATTAATTGAAACTTAAAATTGATATAATTTGGGTTTTTACCTGCCATTTCGAGGTTTGAAATATTTAATTTATGTTGGCCTATCAGTGAACTTACATTACCTAATTGACCAGGTTTATCTGGTAGAGAAATCCACAATGTTGTATTATATTTTTTAATTCGTTCTTGTTTTTTTTCTCCTTTATTGTGCCAATATTTTCTTATAGCCGATCTGGCTTTTCCAGTTTTAGTTATGGGTATCCAGTGAAGTGATGGAGAATTATTTTTTGAGGTTATAATTTTTACAGTATCACCATTTCGTAAAATTGCTTGTAACTCACTTTTATTGCCATTTATCTCACATCCAATTGCCGTATCTCCTATTTTAGTATGAACTGCATATGCAAAATCAATAGGCGTTGCATCTTTTGGTAATTTAATTACTGATCCTTTTGGTGTGAAACAAAATACATTTTCTTGAAACATTTGAAGTTTTGTATATTCATAAGAATGTTCAGGATTTTCATTTTTTTCTATAATTTCAACTAAATCTTTTAACCAGTCATATTCTTTCCAAGTAATAGAATTAAATTTTTCTGAAGATTTATATTGCCAATGAGAAGCTATGCCTCTTTCAGCAAAATCATGCATCTCCTTGGTTCTAATTTGAATTTCTATAGGTTTTTTGTATGAACCAATTACAGCTGTATGAATTGATTTATATCCATTTATTTTTGGAGAAGAAATATAATCTTTAAATTTTCCGGGAATACAGTTCCACTGTTTGTGTAAAAGTCCCAGAGTCTTGTAACAATCATCTATATTATCTAAAATAATTCTGAACCCTATAATGTCCGTAATCTGCTCTAATGAAACTCTTTTTTTTTGAACTTTTCTCCAAATAGAAAATGGAGTCTTTTCTCTTCCATAAATTTTTGGAACTATGTTATTTTTTTTTAAAATAAAGTCTATTTCCTCAGATAGTGTCTCGAAAATATCTTTTTTATCTAATTTAATTTCATCTAATCTTTTTTGAATTAATTTTCTTGCATCATTGTTCAAAATCTCAAAAGATAAATCTTCTAACTCGTCTCTTATTCTATGCATCCCCATTCTATCTGCTAAAGGAGCATAAATTTCCATTGTTTCTTGAGATATTCTTTGTCTTTTTTCTAAACTTTTAATTGCTTTAATTGTTCTCATATTGTGAAGTCTGTCAGCAATTTTGACTAATAAAACTCTTATATCTTTTGAGGTTGCTAAAATTAATTTTCTAAAATTTTCTGCTTTTGAATTCGGTGAAGCGGTATTTTCTAATGCAGAAATTTTTGTAACTCCATCAACTAGATCAGCTACTTCAGTTCCAAATTCTCCTTTTATAGTATCATATGTTGCAAAAGTATCTTCAATTGTATCATGTAATAATCCTGTGGTTATAGTCGCGCTATCTAATTTTAAATCAGTTAAAATATTTGCAACTTCAATAGGATGTACTGAATATGGATCTCCCGATGCTCTTTTTTGGTTGCCATGAGCTTTAACTGCAAAATCATATGCTTTATTCAATTTTTCTGGATTTAAAAACTTATTATATATTCTAACTTTATTTATTAATTGCTGAGAATTTAACATTCCTTATTATACCATTAATTTAAATTTGTTTAATAGATCTTATGTCTCTATCAGATAATGAAAAAATTAGTGTTTTTATATGCTGTTTTGTTATTGGATGTCTCCAATCTTTATCTATCTCAAATAAAGGTATTAATACAAAATTTCGTTTATGCATACGAGGGTGCGGTAATTTTGGATCAGTTTTTTTTGTTTTTTTGTCATAATCTAAAATATCGATATCACAAATTCTAGGGGAGTTTCTTGATGTTTTTTTTCTACCCATAAATCTCTCAATATTTTTACATAAATTTAACAATTTGGTTTCATCTATATTTGTTTTGACTTTTACAACTATATTATAAAATTTAGGATTATCTGCATTTGGCCATGACAAACTTTCATAAAAACTTGATGATTTTAATATTTCTATATTATTTTTGGAAAGGTAAATTTTAGCTTTTTCAATGTTTAGATATCTATTTCCAAGATTAGAACCAATACCTAAATAAATATTTTTAACTCGTTTTTCTAATATATCTTGCTTTATCACGATTCCAATCTCTATTTTTTTTTGCTGCTCTTTTATCAAATTGTTTTTTTCCCTTGGCCACAGCAAGTTCTATTTTAGCTTTCCCTTTTTTAAAATACATTTTTGTGGGTACAATTGTGAAACCATCTCGTTGCATTTTTCCAATAAGTTTATTTATTTCTTTTTTATTTAATAGAAGTTTTCTATCATCCAAAGGTCTATGATTTGAATAACTTGCTTGTTTATAAGACGCAATATGTGAATTAATCAAAAATAACTCTCCTTTTTTTTCAACAGCATATGAGTCTGCGATATTTACCTTGCCATTTCTTACTGATTTTATTTCTGAACCTTTGAGAACTATTCCAGCCTCTAACAAGTCCTCAAAAAAAAAGTTAAAGCTAGCTTTTCTATTTAAACATATAATCTTTAAACCATGATTGGTTTTCTTAATCATCAAATCAATTTTGCTGATTGAAGCGCTTTTTTTACAATTTCTTTTGTGTTTTCTGTCACTTTTACTAATGGTAATCTTACATTATCATCACAAAGGTTTAGA
Organism: Pelagibacteraceae bacterium AG-447-E22; assembly: GCA_003212295.1. Lineage (GTDB taxonomy): Bacteria > Pseudomonadota > Alphaproteobacteria > Pelagibacterales > Pelagibacteraceae > Pelagibacter. The sequence goes on from QCQC01000003.1 coordinate 56,972, forward strand.
AGCTTCGCAGCAAATTTAACAGGACTAGGATTGCTTTCAACAAACATTGCATGATGAACTGGTTCAAGAATCCTATTTAATTTTTCTGCCTCTTTAATCTCATTTTCACTTTCTGACTTCGAGAATTTTTGAAAATCAGAGCAAAGTTTTGGAGCTATATTAGCTGTAACACTTATAGCTCCCACTCCACCTCTTTTATTAAATTCAAATGCATTGTCATCATTTCCAGTTAATTGAATAAAATCTTTACCCATTTTTTGTAATGTTTGGTTTACTCTATTTAAGTCTCCAGTTGCATCCTTAACACCTATAATATTTTTTAATTCATATAATCTCGCCATCGTTTCAACTGACATATCAATAACCGATCTTCCTGGAATATTATAAATTATAATAGGGATTCCACATTTGTCATTTATCGCTTTATAGTGTTGATATAAACCTTCTTGTGTTGGTTTATTATAATATGGGGTTACTATTAATGCACCGTCTGCTCCTATTTTTTCTGCATGGGTGGTTAATGAAATAGCTTCTTCAGTAGAATTTGAGCCTGTACCAGCAAAAACTGGCAATTTGCCCTTACTTTCTTTAACACATAATTCTATAACTTTTTCATGCTCATCATGGCTTAATGTTGGGGATTCTCCAGTAGTACCCGCTGGAACTAGTCCATTAGTACCATTTTTGATATGAAAATGAATTAACTTGATATAAGTATCCTCATCAAGTTTATCATTTTTAAATGGGGTGACTAAAGCTACATTTGAACCTTTAAACATAAATACTTATAACATAGTTTATAGATTCATATAGCAAAAGATTATGTTAAAAAAATTCTTATTTTTAATCTGTTTAATTATATTTTTATATCCGATTAATTATATTTTAGCTGATATAATACCTTTAAAAAAACCTTCACAAACCAAAGAAATAAAAGAACAAAAATTATTAATTGACGTATTAAGACCTTTACCAAAACCATTAGTTAATAAAGTTGCTGAAAAAAAAGAAGAAAAATCTGAGAAAAAAATTGTTGTTAAAAAAGAAAAAGATTTAGGTATACTTCTACCTAAAAAGAAACCATTAATAGCAGGGTCAGAGAAAAAGAAAGAAACAGCTAAGAAGTCTAAATATTTTAGTAAAAAAGACTTTGCCCTTGCAAAAAAGGCAATTTCTGAAATGAAACAAGCCAAATGGCCTAATGCTTTAAAAACAGCAAAAAAAGCTAAGGATAAATCAATATATAATTTTATCCAATGGAGACACTTGCTCACAAAAGGTAATAAGGCCTCTTATTATGATTACAAAACATTTATAGACTCAAATGAGGATTATCCTAGAATTGGAAGATTAAAATATTTAGCAGAACACAAACTCTCAACAGATTCTGTTTCACCAAAAAAAATAATTGAATGGTTTGATGTTCATGAGCCATTAAGTGGTTTTGGAAAAATGATACTTGGTGAAAGTTTTATTCTAGATGGAAATATACAAAAAGGAAGTCTTCTTATTAAAGAAGGATGGATTACAGCAGAATTAAGTAAGAGTGAACTTAGATTTTATAGAAAAAAATTTAAAAAATATCTTAATGCTAATGATTATATTAATAGAGCTGATTATCTTGCTTGGAATAATAAATATTGGGATTTAAAAAGATTATTAAGATATTTGCCTAAAGATTATGAATTATTATATACCGCAAGACAATTATTAATGAGCAAATCATATGGTGTCGATAATGCTATATCAAAAGTTCCATCAAAGTTTAAAAATGATGCTGGTTTAAATTATGATAGATTAAAATGGCGTAGAAAAAGAGGAAGAGTTGATAGTTCTTTAGAAATATTACTTAAGGTTCAAAACACAAAAGATTATCTAGTAAGACCTGATAAATGGTGGATAGAGAGAGAAATTATATCAAGATCTTTAATCTATAAAAAGAAATATGAATTAGCATATAAGATTGCCAGTAATCATGCATTAACAGATGGTCCTGAGTACGCGGCAGCAGAATGGATGAGTGGATGGATTGCTTTAAGTTTTTTAGATGACCCTTTGTTAGCTAAAGATCATTTTGAGAAATTTTATAACAATGTTGGTTATCCTATAAGTACATCACGAGGAGCATATTGGCTTGCTAAAACTTATCAAAAATTGGGTAAAGAAGATTTGGCTACACAATGGTTCGAAAAAGCTGCAATATTTCTAACAACATATTATGGTCAACTAGCTTTTATGGAACTTGATCCAGATAAAACTTTTGAACTTTCAAAGGATAAAGAAATATCAAAAGACTATAGGAATTATTTTTCAAAGAAAGAATTAGTAAGAACAATTTATCTCCTTGATGAACTTAATGAAGATAAGTATACAAAACATATTCTTAGACATTTGGCTAATGATGATATTGAAAATGGAAGTGAAATATTAGCGGCAGAACTAGCAACTAATATTGATAGATTTGATTTCGCAATTCAAATTGCAAAAATAGCCTCTTATGAAAAAAGATTTCATAACAAATTCAGTTATCCAATTATAAGCACACCTAATTTTATCAATGGAAGAAAAATACCTGAGACTGCATTTATATTATCAATTATAAGACAAGAGAGTGAATTTGATTTAAGTGCAAATAGTCATGCAGGTGCAAAAGGATTGATGCAATTAATGCCTTACACAGCTAAATTAGTGGCAAAACAAGCAAAACTTCCATATTCGCGATCAAGACTAACAACTGATGCTGAATATAATATTAACTTAGGCTCACACTATATTGCTGGATTAATTTTAGAATATGACGGGGCTTACCCATTTGCTATAGCAGCTTATAATGCTGGACCTAAAAGAGTCAGATACTGGAAAAAAATAAATAAAAATCCACAAAAAAATCAAATAAATTATGTTGATTGGATTGAGTTAATTAAATTTAGAGAAACTAGAAACTATGTTCAAAGAGTACTGGAAAACTATAATGTCTATCGTTATATTTTGGAGCAAAAACCAGTTGCTATGAAAAATTTCTTTAAAGATGAACCTCTATATTAAAAAATGGCGGAAGAGGAGGGATTCGAACCCTCGGTACAAGTTTCCTCGCACGGTCATTTAGCAAACGACTGGTTTAAGCCTCTCACCCACTCTTCCAGGAAATTTGTCACTTCTGATTGTATTGAATAATCAATATTTATAAAGTAATTATTTATTATTATGAAAAATAAGTACTCTTTATTTTCGCTGGTCAAAAATGCTTTTTCATATCATGAAAATTGGGAAAAAGCATGGAAAGATCCCGAACCTAAGAAGGAATATGAAGCTATAATTATAGGTGGAGGTGGGCATGGATTAGCAACAGCCTATTATCTTGCTAAGAAACACAATATGAAAAATATAGCAGTTGTGGAAAAAGGATGGATAGGTGGAGGAAACACAGGAAGAAATACAACAATAATTAGATCAAATTATTTGTGGGATGCTAGTGCAGGTCTTTATGATCATGCTTTAAAAATTTGGGAAGGTTTATCACAAGAACTTAATTATAATGTAATGTTCAGTCAAAGAGGAGTTATGAACCTTGCTCATAACTTGCAAGATGTAAGAGATCTTAAAAGAAGAACTCATGCAAATAGATTAAATGGTATAGATGCAGTTTATCTTAATACCAATGAAGTTAAAAAATTTTGTCCTATTATTAATACCTCACCTGATATTCGTTATCCTGTTTTAGGTGGAACACTACAAAGGAGAGCTGGCACAGCTCGTCACGATGCTGTTGCTTGGGGTTATGCTCGAGGAGCTGACGAAATGGGAGTTGATATAATTCAAAATTGCGAAGTTAAAGGTATCAAAAGAAATGGTGATAGTGTGGAAGGAATTGAAACAACTAAAGGTTTTATAAAAACAAAAAAAATTGGTGTAGTTGCAGCAGGGCATTCTAGTGTTGTTGCAAATATGGCTGGTTTAAGATTACCTTTAGAAAGTAAACCTCTTCAAGCTTTGGTTTCTGAGCCAGTCAAACCAATTATTGATACTGTTGTAATGTCTAACGCAGTACATGCTTATGTTAGTCAATCAGACAAAGGTGAGTTAGTTATTGGTGCTGGAACTGATGATTATGTTTCTTATTCTCAGAAAGGTAGTCATGATATTGTAGAAGGCACTTTGAATGCAATCTTGGAATTGTACCCAATATTTAGTAGGATGAGAATGTTAAGACAATGGGGTGGTATAGTGGACATATGCCCAGATGCAAGCCCCATAATTAGTAAAACTTCTATTAAAGGATTATATTTCAATTGTGGTTGGGGAACTGGTGGATTTAAAGCAACACCTGGATCAGGAGATTTGTTTGCTCATACTATTGCTAATGATGAGCCACATAAATTGAATGCAGCTTTCAATATTAATAGATTTACAAGTGGTGATCTTGTTGATGAACATGGTGCTGCTGCTGTTGCACACTAATGTTTGTAATTAATTGTCCTTATTGTGGTGAAAGAGAGCAAAGTGAATTTAAAGCTGGCGGTGAAGCTCATATAGTTAGACCCAAACAACCTACTGAATTGAGTGATGATCAATGGGCAGAATATTTATTTATGAGAAAAAATATAAAAGGCATTCAATTCGAAAGATGGGTCCACACTCATGGATGTAGAAAATGGTTTAATGTAGTAAGAGATACTTCTAATGATTTAATAAAAGCAGTTTATAAAATGGGTGAAAAACCTCCAACTAAATAAATAATGACAAAAAATTTAAGAGTAAAATCAAGTAAGCTAATTGACGAAACATATAAAATTTCATTCAAATTTAATGGAAGAACATACTATGGATATAAAGGAGATACACTAGCCTCTGCCCTGCTAGCTAATGATATTCACTTAGTTGGAAGAAGCTTTAAATATCATAGACCACGTGGAATAATGACTGCAGGTTCAGAAGAACCTAATGGGATAGTTCAGTTACATAAAAACACGTCAAGAACAGAACCGAATGTAAGAGCTACAGAGATAGAAATTTATGAAGGTCTTGAAGCTTCAAGTCAAAATTGTTGGCCAAGTGTTAATTTTGATATAGGTGGGATTAATAATTTTTTTAGCCCAATTTTGCCTGCAGGTTTTTATTATAAAACTTTTATGTGGCCATCAAGTTTCTGGGAAAAATATGAATATTTTATTAGAAAATCTGCTGGATTAGGAAAATCTCCTACTGAACCTGACCCTGATATTTATGAACATAAATATATTCATTGTGATGTTTTAATTATTGGAGCTGGTATCTCGGGAATAATAGCAGCAAAAACAGCAGCAAAAAATGGTTATAAGACTCTTCTAGTAGATGAAAAGCCCTATTTAGGAGGTTCTACAATTTATCAAAATTCTGAACATTTTAAGATCAATAATCAAATCTCAAGTTCATGGTTGGAAAAAGAAATAAATGAAATTAAAAAGATTAAAAATTTAGAAATTAAAATAAGAACAAGTGTAGCTGCATATCATGGCTATAACTTTCTATTAGCAAGAGAAAATTTAACAGACCACATACCCTTAGAACAAAGAAACAATAAAATTCGTCACAGATTGCTCAAAATAAGAGCTAAAAAGGTAATAACTGCAACTGGATCTTTGGAAAGACCACTCATTTTTGATAATAATGATCGTCCTGGTATTTTGCTTTCATCAGCTATCGAGAAATATGCTAATTTTTATGGTGTAGCATGTGGAGAAAAAAATATTCTTTTAACAAATAATGATAGCGCATATGAGGCAGCTATTAGTTTGTATCAAAAAGGAATTAATATAGAGGCTATTATTGATAATAGAGAAGAAATTGACTCAAAATTGATTAAGGAGACTGAAAAAAATAATATCAAAGTTTACAAGGGATATACAGTGGTGGATACCTCTGGATACAAAAGGATTAATAAAGTTTCAATAATGCAACTTTCTAAAGATGGTCAAAAAGTAGTAGGTCCCAAAATATCTATTTCATGTGATTGTTTAGGTGTTTCTGGTGGATGGACACCAGCTGTACATCTTTTTACACAATCTGGTGGAAAATTAAAATTCAGAGACGAAGATCAAGTTTTTATACCAAATATATATCCATCAGATCAAATTAGTATAGGTTCATGTAATGGAGATTTTACTTTAGATGAGATATTATCAACTGTACCTAAAACTCTTAAAGAATTTTTAAATTTAAAAAAAACAGATTATGAAGATTTAGAAATTAAATCTTCTTTTAATAAATCAAAGAGAAATATTTGGTTACTTCCATCTGACAAAATTATTGGAAAAACTAAACCTTTTGTAGATTATCAAAATGATGCAACAGCCAAAGATATTAAATTAGCTTTAAGAGAAGGTTTCAGATCAATCGAACATGTAAAAAGATACACAACAACAGGTATGGGAACTGATCAAGGTAAACTTGGAAATATGCATGCATTAGGAATTATTTCTGAAACTGCTGGATCTAAAATGGGTGAACTTGGTACTACAACTTTTAGACCACCCTACACTCCTCTTACTTTTGGAACGATAGTTGGTAGAAATGTAGGTGAGTATTTTGATGTATTCAGAAAAACTCCAATTCATGAGTGGCACGTAGAGAACAAAGCTGAATTCGAAAACGTCGGTCAATGGAAGAGAGCTTGGTATTATCCAAAAAATGGTGAAAATATGCATGATGCGGTTCAAAGAGAAAGTAAAGCTGCAAGAGATAGTGCGGGTATTTTAGATGCATCTACATTAGGTAAAATTGATATTCAAGGGACTGATGCCTCAGAATTTTTAAACAGAGTTTATACAAACGCTTGGTCAAAATTGGCAATTGGAAAATGTCGATATGGATTAATGCTAAATGAAGACGGTATGGTTTATGATGATGGTGTTACAACAAGATTAGGTGAAAATCATTATATTATGACCACTACAACCGGTGGAGCCGCAACTGTTTTAGGAAAGCTAGAAGATTATTTACAGACTGAGTGGCCTGAGTTAGATGTCTATTTAACATCCGTAACTGACCACTATGCAACAGTCAGTGTTTGTGGGCCTAATAGTAAAAAAATTGTATCACAAGTAATTCCTGATCTTGATTTTTCAGATGAGAATTTTCCTCACATGTCGTTTAAGAATACAAAGATTGGCAAAATTAAATGTAGAGTGATGAGAATAAGTTTTACTGGTGAACATAGCTACGAAATAAATATTCAATCTAATTATGGTAAATCAGTATGGGAAAAATGTATGGAAATAGGAAAAGAATTTAACATTACTCCATATGGTACTGAAACTATGCATTTATTAAGGGCTGAAAAAGGGTTTATCATTGTTGGTCAAGATACTGATGCAACTATGACTCCTATTGATTTACAAATGGATTGGATAGTTAGTAAAAAGAAATATGATTTTATAGGTAAAAGATCTTTATATAGATCTGATACAATAAGAGAAGACAGGAAACAATTAGTTGGTCTGCTCACTGAAAATCCAGATGAAGTTTTAGAAGAAGGTGCACAAATCGTAGCTGATATTAAAAAATCACCAGTTGAAATGTTAGGTCATGTAACCTCAAGCTATTACAGTCCAAACTTAAAAAAATCTATTGCTCTTGGAGTTTTAAAGGGTGGAAAAAATATGATGGGTAAAAAATTGATTATTCCAATGGAAAATAAACAAATAAATGTAACTGTTGCTGACCCAGTTTTCTTAGACAAGGAGAATAAAAAGTTAAATGCTTAATTATACAAATGTAATAACTGAGGAAAAATCTTATTCAGGTTTGCAAATGAAAGAAATTAAACCTGTCATGAAATTAATTATAAGAGGTAAAAAAAGAGAATTTTTATCAGCAATTGGAAAATCATTAAATTTATTATTACCCACTGAAGCTAACACATCATCAAGAAGTGAAAAATTAACTGCTCTTTGGTTAAGCCCAGATGAATGGATGATTCACTCTAATGAAATTTTAAACTTTGAAAATAATGACTATGAAACTGAAAATTTACTAAATAAAAGTGTTTCAAAAACAAATTTAGGTGCTGTGACAGATGTTACTGATCAATTTGTTCTAATAAATATTAAAGGAGATAAAATTTTTGACTTATTTGAAACTGGCTCTCCATTTAATTTTAATGATTTTAGAAATAAAGAAGGTTCAGTTACCCAAACGATTCTCGCTAAAATTGATGTAATTATTCATAATCAAAACCCTAATGAAGTTAATCTTTTTGTTAGACGTTCATTTTCACAACATTTATTCTCATGGATGAATGATAGTGCGTCAAGATTATAGTCTCATTTAAATTCTAAATAAGTTATTAAGAATAATGAAAAAATTATTTCTTATAGCATTATTTGCTTTTTTACCTTTCTCTTTAAACGCAGAGTCTAATTTAGATAAAATATTATCATCAGGAGTTTTAAAAGTTGGAACAACTGGTGATTGGGACCCTATGACTATTAAAGATCCAGCAACTAATAAATACAAAGGGTTTGATATTGATGTGATGAATGAATTAGCAAAGGATATGGGTGTAAAAGTTGAATTTGTGCCTGCAGAATGGAAGACAATAGTTTCAGGTATTACATCTGAAAGATATGACATTTCTACAAGTGTCACAAAAACTCCTAAAAGAGCTGAGGTAGCAGGTTTTACAGACACGTATTACAAATATGGAACTGTTCCACTAGTACTAAAGAAAAATTTAAAAAAATTCCCAACATGGGACTCACTTAATAATTCAAACGTTACTATTGCAACTACTCTTGGCACATCACAAGAAGAAAAAGCAAAAGAATTTTTTCCAAAATCAAAATTAAATTCAGTAGAAGCTCCTGCTAGAGATTTTCAGGAAGTTTTAGCTGGAAGAGCCGATGGAAATATAACAAGCTCTACAGAGGCTAATAAACTAGTAATTAAATACCCACAACTAGCAATAGTTCCTGATGGAGAGAAAAATCCAGCTTTCTTAGCAATGATGGTTCCGAAAGGTGACGATAAATGGAACAGTTACGTTAATGATTGGATCAAAAAGAAAAAGTCATCTGGCTTCTTCACTAAGTTGCTAGCTAAATATAATCTAAAAAGCTTATAATCAATTAGTAATTAATTTTTAATTCTTTATAACTTAAGAGTGAGAAATTTATTTTTTTTACTTTTAATTTTACCTTTAACTTCATGCGGTAAAAGTGAACTTAATTGGTTAATTCTATCTCCTAATAATATAGAGGGATTGACTAATTTAAAATTTTTATTAAGTGGATTAACTACAACTATTTTTATTTCGATAGTTTCAATAATTATTTCTATTTTTTTGGGACTGGTTATTGCAATTCCATCTCTGGCTAAAAATAAATTTTTAACTTTTTTAAATATAGGTTATGTAGAAATAGTAAGAGCAATACCTTTGTTAGTTTTAATTTTATGGATCTATTATGGTTTACCAATAATGACAGGTATAAGTTTTAGCCCATTTGTATCTGGAATTATTGCTCTATCAATTAGTGAAAGTGCTTTTCAAGCTGAAATTTTTAGAGCAGGAATTAATTCAATAAAGAAATCACAATGGGAAGCAGGAAGTTCTCTAGGATTAAATTTTTTTAGAAAACTTAAGTTGGTTATACTCCCTCAAGCAATTAAGAATATTTTACCTGCGATAGGGAATCAGTTTGTTTATGTATTAAAAATGTCCTCGTTAGTATCAATTATTGGTATCGGTGACTTAACTAGAAAAGCAAATGAACTCGTTGTTACAACTTATCGACCCCTTGAAATATATACTTTTTTAATCTTAGAATACTTAATTCTAATCTTGATAGTTTCATATTTAGTTAGAAAATTGGAAAAAAAATTACAAAAAGATTAATTATTTTTTCTGTAATCCCATGGCATCATAAAGGTGCCAGACCATAAACCTAATTTTTCTTTTTTAGCAAAAATTTCTTGGGACACAAATTTTTTAGAATATTTTCTATATGCTACTGCATAACCATTTCTAACCATCCAGGCATTGACATTAATTTTATCTTTAAAACATTCAGCAATATATCTTTTATATCTATCTTTGTTGGTCCATTTACAAATTAACAATTTATTATTTATCTTTTTTTTTAACTTGTCAGTAGAAATTTGCCCACATGGATAATCTTTATTAAAAGATATAAAAGATATAGTTAACCACGGTTTACTACATTGTTGTTTTTTTTCTGGAGCATCAATTCCAAAAAAACGTATCTTTTTTCCTTCTATACGAATTGTGTCACCATCGGTTACTTTAGCTATACCAGAAATTATCTTAACTTCTTCTGATTTAACATCATTATAAGTTAAGAAAAAAAATATTAGACAAATACTAATAAGTAAAAAGAGTTTTATTTTGTTTAAAAACATTATTTAAAAAATAACCAATAAATATTAAAACAGCAATTCCCATTGCCCAATTTGTAGCCATAATAGTGTAAAAAATATCCTCATAATCACCACCCCTGATATTTATAACATACCATAGACTCAAAAAAGGAAATGCGGTTAATCTTAATATGCTTAAGTATAAACTATAAAGAGGCTTCTTAACTGCCTGAAATACTGCGGTAGTAATAAAAAAAACTGGATAAATTGGTCCAATTAATGCTGCAACTTTTAAATAAATAGCTCCACTCACAACTGCCTCTTGATTGTCAGTAAATAAAGAAACAAAAAATTCTGCACCAAAAAATATTATTATTCCAGCTACTGCCATGAAAGAAGAACCGAATAATAGGGCTTTGGTGTAAAGTTCTCTTATTCTATCATAAGCTTTAGCACCAAAATTTTGTCCACCAATAGATAGAACTGCCGTATTCAAACCAATAACTGGAAGTAAAAAAACTTGCTCTACTCTTAATGCAGCACCATAACCAGCAGTAGCTAAATCACCAAACTGTCCAATAAAATATAAGATATTAAATATACCTACTCCAATAAATAACATACTGAACATAACGGGGACAGCTTGTGTGGTTAGTGGTTTTAAATACTCAAACTTGGGAATGAAGCATTGCAATTTTAGATATTCTTTTATCTTACAATTATTTACTTTGTAAGCTAAGTAGATTGTTCCAATTAACTGTGAAATCACTGTTGCTATTGCTAGTCCAGCTATACCAAAACCAGGAATAAATCCATATCCCCATATAAAAAGAGGATTTAAAAAAATATTGAGAAAAAAACTAAATATTAAAACGTTTCTATAACTTCTTGTATCGCCTTGAGCATTTAAAGTTCCATTTAATGATATTTGTATCAATACAATAAAAGTTCCATAAAAAATGATATCTAAATACTCTCTTGTTAGAGCTATACCAGCGGCATCGGATCCCATGACACCTAATAGATAATTTGAAGCGTTCAAACCAAAAAGTGTTACAAATATTGATACAGTTAAAGCAAAAATGAGAGATTGAGCAATATACATAGATGCAACTTTTACTTTTTTCTCACCTATTGAGTTACCAATTAAAGCGTTCGTTGCAGCACCTAATCCAACACCAACAGCAATGATAGTAAAATAAATTGGAAATGATTTTGCTATAGCTCCTATGGCTTCTGCAGAAATTCTGCCGGCAAACCAAGTATCAACTAAATTATAAAAAGTTTGAAACAATGAGCCAACACTTGCGGGTATAGTGACTTTTCTTAATAAAGTCCAAATAGGATCTTTAGTTAATTTTATTGATTTAGACAAAGTTATCCTTATTTAAATTCTTTTTGAAAAATATATTTTTTTCCAGATTGTTTTGCTTTATATATCTGACTTTGTCTCATTCTAAAACGTGATTTTTGAGTTTCTGTCAATTTATCATGACAATTCGGGCAAGAAACTCCCTCTTCATACTTATTTGATCTTTTATCTTTTGAAGATATAGGCATTCTACATCCGCTACACATAGAAAAAGAACCTAACTTTAATCCATGTTTTAGACTTATTCTATTATCAAAAACAAAACACTCACCTTTCCATAAACTTTCATTTTTCTTAATCTTATTTAGATAGTTTAAAATTCCACCATTTAGTTGATAAATATTTTTAAATCCTTTCTTCTTTAAATAAACAGAAGTTTTTTCACAACGTATTCCACCAGTACAAAACATTGCTACTGGTTTGTTTTTCTCAAGTTTATTTAAATACTTAGGAAAATCTCTAAAATTAGTTACATTTGGATTTACTGATCTTTTAAAAGTTCCAACCTTATATTCAAAAGGTTTTCTGGTATCAATTATGTGAGTATCTTTATTCTTAATTAATTTATTCCAATCTTTTGGGTCTAAATGAGTTTTAATATCTCTTTCTTTGGAATTTATAGATAAATTCATTGGAACAATTTCTTTTTTAATCTTAACTTTTGGCTTATGAAAAGGCTGAAATTTAGATTTAGATTCATTGCTACTATCAAATTGTTTAAATGAAAATAAAGATTTCAGTTTTTTTGTAGTTTTATCAATATCTTTAATATTACCAGAAATAGTACCATTTAATCCTTCTTTAGCGATAATAATGGTTCCTCTTATATGACTTGAAATAAGAAACTTCTGTAAAAAATTTTTGTTTTTTTTTAAAGATTTTACCTTTACGAATTTATAAAAGCCAAAAACTTTTAACATTATAAAACCCTACAAACAGTCATTCCATCACCTAATGGAATAATGATCTGCTCTACTCTTTTATCCTCAGACACAAATTTATTAAATTCTCTAATATTTAAAGTAAATTTATCATTATTTTTTTCATCAGCCACTTCTCCATGCCATAAAACGTTATCAACAATTATTAAGCCACCTTTATTTAACAATTCTAATGATTTTTCATAATATTCCTTATAATTCATTTTATCTGCATCAATGAAGACCATATCAAATTTATCATTTTTTAATTCTTTTAAACTTTCAAG
>QCQC01000004.1 GCA_003212295.1 Pelagibacteraceae bacterium AG-447-E22
ATGGATTTTTATCAAAAAAATCCATCCGCACTTTCAAGCTTAAGAGGAACTGTATATGAAGAAAAAATTATTAAGCTGATCAAAGAAAAAGCAAAAGTTAATAAAAAAGAAATTTCAAAAGATGAGGCAGAAAGAATTTTAAAACAGTCGCAAAATCAACAAAATGATAATAATGAGCGCTCAGATGATAAAAAATTAATAAAGAAAAAGGCTTTAGAAAAAAAAACAATTACTAAAAAAACTAAGCCAAAATCAACAAAAGCCAAATCTTCCTCAAAAAAAGTTAGCAAAAAGTAATCTCAAGTTGTATAAGTAAAACGAATCAACTTTATGACTAATAAAATAGCAGAACATATGAGCAGTTTAATACCAATGGTTGTTGAGCAGTCAAGCAAAGGTGAAAGAGCTTATGATATTTATTCAAGATTATTAAAAGAGAGAATTATTTTTTTAACAGGTCAAATAAATGATAACGTAGCATCTTTAGTAACTGCACAACTTTTGTTTTAGAAGCAGAGGATCCAAAAAAAGAAATTTATTTATATATTAACAGTCCAGGTGGATTAGTAACTGCTGGTCTTGGTATTTATGATACAATGCAATATGTTAAACCAAAAATTTCTACATTATGTATTGGTCAAGCAGCATCAATGGGATCTTTTTTATTGTCAGCAGGAAGCAAAGGAAAAAGGTTTTCATTACCAAATTCTAGGATTATGGTTCACCAACCTTCTGCCGGCTTTCAGGGTCAAGCAACAGATATCGAAATTCACGCTAATGAAGTTTTATCATTAAAGAAAAGATTAAACGAAATCTATTCAAAACACACTGGTAAATCAGTTGATGAAATTAAATCTGCTCTTGAAAGGGATAACTTTATGACAGCAGACTCAGCTAAATCTTTTGGTTTGATAGACGAAGTTGTAGAAAAAAGATCTTAAAACACAATATATTGAGTCTTACTCAATAGAAACTTGATAAGTACGAGTCACTTATAATAAAGTAAGTTTATTGATTCGTTATAAAATTTTATGAGTACAAATAATAAAAACATTCTTTATTGTTCTTTCTGTGGAAAGAGTCAACACGAAGTAAGAAAACTTATAGCTGGACCAACTGTATTTATTTGTGATGAGTGTGTTGAACTTTGTATGGATATTATAAAAGAGGAAAGCAAAGACACATTTGTTAAACATCAAGATGGTTTACCTTCTCCAAAAGAAATTTGCTCAGTATTAGATGATTATGTAATTGGTCAAACGCACGCTAAAAAGGTTTTATCAGTTGCTGTACATAATCATTATAAAAGATTAAATTATGAAAATAAAACTAGTAAAAATGTTGAGTTAGCAAAATCGAATATTCTTTTAGTTGGACCAACAGGTTGTGGAAAAACTTTATTAGCACAAACACTCGCGAGGATTTTAGATGTTCCATTTACAATGGCTGATGCTACTACTTTAACAGAAGCTGGATATGTTGGTGAAGATGTTGAAAATATTATTTTAAAGTTGTTACAAGCAGCCGATTACAATGTTGAGAAGGCTCAAAGAGGAATTGTTTACATTGATGAAGTAGATAAAATTAGTAGAAAGTCAGAAAACCCATCTATTACTAGAGACGTTTCTGGTGAAGGAGTACAGCAAGCTTTGTTAAAAATAATGGAAGGAACTATTGCGAGTGTTCCTCCTCAAGGGGGTAGAAAACATCCACAACAAGAATTTTTACAAGTTGATACAACAAATATTTTATTCATTTGTGGTGGAGCTTTTGCTGGTCTTGATAAAATAATTTCACAAAGAGACAAAGGCACTTCGATTGGCTTCGGAGCTGATGTTAAGAATACACAGGATAAAAAAACAGGCGAATGGATGAAAGGTCTAGAGCCTGAGGATTTATTAAAATATGGTTTAATCCCAGAATTTATTGGAAGGCTGCCAATGATTGCTACATTAGAAGATTTAGATGAAAAGTCTTTAATAAAAATACTTTTAGAACCAAAAAATTCTTTAACCAAACAGTATCAAGAGCTATTTAAACTTGATGGAGCAAAATTAACATTTAAAGATAATGCAATTAAAGAGATAGCCCTTAAAGCAATACAAAAAAAAACTGGGGCAAGAGGTTTGAGATCAATATTAGAAAATATTCTTTTAAAAACTATGTATGAATTGCCAAGTCAAGAAAATATTCAAGAGGTAATAATTGACGCTTCTGCAGCAAAAGGTCAAACCCAACCGATCATTGTTCACTCAAAAACTGAGAACAAATCCAAAACAGATAAAACATCAGCGGCTTAATATCCTTAATAAGTAAGAAAAAGGTATTGCAATATAAGTTATAATATCCATATTTATGGTATGGACGTTAAAATTTCATTACCTTTATTACCGCTAAGAGATATTGTGGTTTTTCCAAGTATGGTAATCCCATTGTTTGTTGGAAGAGATAAATCTATTTCAGCTTTAAATGAAGTGATGAAAAAAGATAAAAAAATAATTTTAGTAACTCAAAAAAATTCAGAAATTGATGATCCTAAAAAGACAGATATTTTTATGTATGGATGTGAAGGAAGCATCCTTCAACTTTTAAAACTACCCGATGGAACTGTCAAAGTTTTAGTTGAGGGATTAAAAAGAGTTAAAATATTAGATTTTAAAGATAATGATAAATTTATTACATGTGATTATACACCCTATAATGATATTCATGTTGAGGGTGAGGATTTGTATCCTTTGGCTGTTACAGCAGTAAGAAGATTAGAAAAATTAACTACAATAAATAAAAAAATATCTAGTGAAACAATCAGTAGTATTAAACAATTAAAAGATCCTTCACAAATAGGTGACAATATAGCCTCTCATATAACAGCTACAATTTCTGAGAAGCAACAAATATTTGAAACTGCTGATGTAAAGAAAAGATTAAACGCCATAATTAAGATTATGGAAAATGAAACTAGTATTATTGGTGTTGAAAAAAGAATTAGAGGAAGAGTTAAAACACAAATGGAAAAAACTCAAAGAGAATATTATTTAAATGAACAGTTGAAAGCCATTCAGAAAGAATTAGGAGAAATTGAAGATGGCAAAGATGAAAGTACAAGCTTAAATAAAGCAATTCTTAAAGCTAAAATGCCTAAAGAGGTTGAAAAAAAATGTTTACAAGAACTTAAAAAATTAAAAAACATGAGTCCGATGTCAGCGGAGGCAACAGTTGTAAGAAATTATTTGGATTGGATGACTGAACTTCCTTGGTATAAAAAAAGTGCAGTTGATATAGATTTAAAAAAAGCATTAGAAATCTTAGATAAAGATCATTTTGGATTAGAAAAAGTCAAAGAGAGAATAATCGAATTTTTAGCAGTCCAAAAAAGAATGGAAAAGATTAAGGGACCCATCTTATGTTTAGTTGGACCTCCCGGAGTTGGTAAAACTTCTTTAGGAAAATCAATTGCAAAAGCTACAAATAGGGAATTTGTAAGAATGTCAGTTGGTGGAATGAGAGATGAAGCAGAGATAAGAGGACATAGAAGAACCTACATAGGATCTTTACCAGGAAAAATAATTCAAATGATGAAAAAAGCTGGGACTAAAAATCCATTAATTTTATTAGATGAGATTGACAAGATTGGCAATGACTATAGAGGAGATCCGTCATCTGCTTTATTAGAGGCTTTGGATCCCGAACAAAATACAACATTTAACGATCATTATCTTGAGGTTGATTATGATTTATCGGATGTAATGTTTGTAACAACTGCCAACACTCTAAATATTCTTCCCCCATTATTAGATAGAATGGAAGTTATAAGACTTGCTGGCTATACTGAAGATGAAAAAATAAATATTGCGAATAAATATTTGTTACCTAAACAAATAAAAGACAACGGTGTTAAAGAGAAAGAGATGAATTTAGCCAACGATATAATTAAAGAAATTATTCGTAGTTATACGAAAGAATCAGGTGTTAGGAATTTAGAGAGAGAAATTTCAAAAGTAGCTCGAAAAGTTGTTAAAAAAGTTGTTTCTGGAGAAGAAAAAGAAGTTAAGGTTAGTAAAGAAAACTTATCTGATTTTTTAGGTGTTCCAAAATTTAAATCTGGTGAACTTGAAACAGAAGATAGAGTAGGAATAGTTACCGGTTTGGCTTGGACAGAATATGGTGGTGAAATTTTAAAAATAGAAACAGCAACAATGCCAGGGAAGGGCAGAATGCAAATTACAGGCAAACTTGGTGATGTGATGCAAGAGTCAGTTAAAGCAGCTAAATCATTTGTAAGATCAAAATGTCTAGAATATGGTATTATACCTCCATTATTTGAAAAAAAAGATTTTCATATTCACGTACCAGAAGGAGCTACGCCTAAAGATGGCCCTTCTGCTGGAATAGGAATGGTAACCTCAATAGTTTCTTCAATTACAAATATTCCTGTAAAAAGAGATGTTGCTATGACAGGTGAAGTTACACTAACTGGACAAGTATTACCAATTGGTGGATTAAAAGAAAAATTAATTGCCGCTCATAGAGCAGGAATAAAAGAGGTTTTGATACCAAAAGAAAATGAAAAAGATTTGGTTGATATGCCAAAAAAAATAATTGATGAAATCAAAATTACACCAGTTGAATATGCTGATGAAGTTTTAAAGATTGCTTTAACTAAACAACTTAAGAAAACTGAATGGGTTGAAGTTGATATGACTAAAAAAGACGATAAATCTCAAGCTAGTATTCAATAAATTATTTTTAAAAAAATGGAATTTTTTTTATTCATATTAATTTCTCTTTTTGTTATTTATTATCTATTCAGACCTACATCAAAAGAGGAAAAAGATAATTTTAACTCCAAAAATAATTGGAGAGGTGGTTTTTAAATATTAACTGCATTTTATAACAACTATTAAATCTTGACCTTAATAGCTTAAAAGATATAACTCACTATTTTGGTTATGGGCGGTTAGCTCAGTTGGTAGAGCATCTCGTTTACACCGAGGGGGTCAAAGGTTCGAGTCCTTTACTGCCCACCAAAAATGAATCATAAGTGGGGGTGTAGCTCAGTTGGTTAGAGCGATCGCCTGTCACGCGATAGGTCGAGGGTTCGAGTCCCTTCACTCCCGCCACTTATCTTAATAAATGTCAAAAAAAGCGATTTTTATTTTGTATAATGTGACCTATCACCACTTCATCTAACTATAAAAAATGATATATATTCTGCATGACTGCGGAATTTTTAAAAGACTATTTACCTATAATAATTTTCCTATTTGTTGCTTTAGGTTTAAGTGCAGCATTTATAGTAATTAATTTTATTTTATCACCAAAAAACCCTGATCCCGAAAAGCTATCTGCTTACGAATGTGGATTCGAACCCTTTCAAGATTCGAGGATGGAATTTGATGTCAGATTTTATTTGGTAGCTATTTTATTTATTATATTTGATCTTGAAATAGCATTTCTTTTTCCATGGGCTATCTCACTTGGAACTATTGGTTTTTTAGGTTTTATCTCAATGATGATTTTTTTATTTATACTCACTATAGGATTTATATATGAGTGGAAAAAAGGTGCATTAGATTGGGAATAATTAATTTTTTAAATGAATAATAAATTAAATCAAGTACCAGAAGAATTTAAACAATTAGCTAAAGATTTTAGTGAAAAAGGTTTTATCACTACTTCAATGGATAATTTAATTAATTGGTCTAGATCTGGTTCCTTACACTGGATGACATTTGGTTTGGCATGTTGTGCTGTTGAAATGATGCAAACTGCTATGCCAAGATATGATTTAGAAAGATTTGGTGCTGCACCTAGGGGTTCACCAAGACAATCTGACGTTATGATTGTGGCTGGAACATTGACAAATAAAATGGCTCCAGCTCTCAGAAAAGTTTATGATCAAATGCCAGAGCCAAGATATGTGATATCTATGGGTAGCTGTGCAAATGGTGGTGGTTATTATCATTATTCTTATTCAGTAGTTAGAGGATGTGATCGAATAGTTCCTGTTGACGTATATGTTCCTGGATGTCCACCATCTGCAGAAGCATTACTTTATGGAATAATGCAACTACAAAAGAAAATTAGAAATAAAGGATCTTTACAAAGATAAAATGAAAAACTTACTTGATTTAGAAAAAAAGATTAATTCTGAGTTAGCAACTAAAATTAAGAAAACTGAGATTAAGCACAATCAAATTTACATTGAAATTAACAAAAAAGATTTGATAGAAGTTTTGTTGTTTGTGAAAACAGATAAAGATACTAAATTTAGACAATTAATAGATGTTACAGCGGTAGATTATCCTGAGGAAAAAGAAAGATTTAAAATTGTATATATGCTCTTAAGCCATGAGTTTAATCAGAGAATTATTATTAGTTATTATATTAGTGAAAATGAGGTCATACCTTCATTAACTTCAATTTTCCCATCTGCAAATTGGATGGAACGAGAAGTTTTTGATATGTATGGTATTAATTTTAAAGACCATCCTGATCTTAGAAGAATTCTTACTGATTATGGTTTTGAAGGTCATCCACTAAGAAAAGATTTTCCTTTAACAGGTCATACTGAAGTTAGATATAGCGAAGATAAAAAAAAGGTTGTCAGTGAACCTGTGAAATTAGAACAAAATTATAGGAATTTTGATTATGAGAGTCCTTGGGAAGGAACAAAATATATTAAAGATCAAACAGATAACAATGACAAAAAAAATTAAAAATTTAAATTTAAACTTTGGGCCACAACATCCTGCTGCTCATGGAGTATTAAGACTTATTCTTGAACTAGATGGTGAAGTTGTTGAGAAAGCAGATCCTCATATTGGTTTATTACACAGAGGGACGGAAAAGTTAATTGAGAATAAAACATATATGCAAGCAGTACCATATTTTGATCGTTTAGATTATGTAGCACCAATGAATCAAGAACATGCATTTGCCTTAGCAATTGAAAAAATTCTTAATATTGAAGTTCCTATTAGAGCTCAATTAATTAGAGTAATGTTCTGTGAGATTGGAAGAATATTAAGTCATATTTTAAATGTCACCACACAAGCTTTAGATGTTGGTGCTTTAACGCCTTCTTTATGGGGTTTTGAGGAAAGAGAGACTTTAATGACATTTTATGAGCGCGCTTCAGGTTCAAGATTACATGCTAATTATTTTAGAGCAGGCGGAGTACATCAAGACCTACCAGCAGGATTAGAGGATGATATTGCAAAATTTTGTAAAACCTTCCCAAAAGTTATTGATGATTTAGAAAATTTATTAACTGATAATAGAATTTTTAAACAAAGAAATGTTGATATAGGGATAGTTACAAAAGAAGATGCTATTGACTATTCATTTAGTGGTGTAATGATAAGAGGCTCAGGTATTCCTTGGGATCTTAGAAAATCTCAGCCGTATGATTGTTATGAACAATTAGATTTCAAAATTCCTGTAGGAAAAAATGGTGATTGTTATGATCGATATTTATGTAGAATTGAGGAAATGAAAGAAAGTGTTTCTTTAATTAAACAGTGTCTCTCAAAAATGGAAAAAGGTTCAATTAAAAGTTTGGATGGTAAAATAAATCCACCACCTAAAAAAGAATTAAAACAATCTATGGAAGCATTGATTCATCATTTTAAATTATTCACCGAAGGGTATCGTGTCCCGAAAGATGAAATATATACTGCTGTTGAAGCGCCAAAAGGTGAATTTGGTGTTTATTTAATTTCAGATGGTTCAAGTAAACCTTATAAATGCAAAATTAGAGCTCCTGGTTTTTCTCACTTACAGTCGATGGATTATTTAATAAAAGGTCATATGCTTGCTGATGTTCCAGCAGTTCTTGGATCTTTAGATATAGTTTTTGGAGAGGTTGATAGATGAGTTTAAAAAGACCAGCCAAAAATCAACCAGAAAATTTTAAATTTAATTCATCATCATTAGAGGAAGCAAATAATGTTATTTCTAAATACCCTAAGGGTAAACAACAAAGTGCAGTAATGGCATTACTTTATATTGCACAAAGACAAAATGATAATTGGATACCTTTAGCTGCAATGAAATATATCGCAAAATTTTTAAATATGCCTTACATAAAAGTTTACGAAGTTGCCACATTTTACTCAATGTATAATTTATCTCCTGTAGGAAAATATTTTATTCAAGTTTGTACAACAACACCATGCATGATTAGAGGTGCAAATAAATTAGTTGAGGCTTGTAAAGAAAAGATTTCACCAAACGAGTCTGAGCTATCAAGTGATAAAAGTTGTTCATGGATGGAAGTTGAGTGCTTAGGCGCATGTGTTAACGCACCTATGATGCAAATTAATGATCATTATTATGAAGACTTAGATAAAGAAAAAACTTTAGAAATTTTAGATAAAATTTTAAATGGTGAGACACCTAGACCAGGTTCTTATAGAGGAAGAGTAAACAATGAACCTGAAAATAATAGAAAAACACTATTGGATGTAAAAAATGCTTAAAGATCAAGATAGAATATTCAAAAATTTATACAATGATCTGGGTTCAGATGTAACTTCTTCTCAAAAAAGAGGTGATTGGGTAAATACAAAAGAACTTACCGATAAAGGAAGAGATTGGATTATTAACGAAATTAAAGATTCCCAACTTAGAGGAAGAGGTGGTGCTGGTTTTCCAACAGGTTTGAAATGGTCTTTTGCACCTAAAGAAATAGGATCTAGACCTCATTATTTAGTTATAAATGGAGATGAGTCAGAACCTGGCACTTGTAAAGACAGAGATATTTTAAGATTTGAACCACATAAATTAATTGAAGGTTGTTTAATAGCTTCATATGCAATTCAAGCTCATGTTTGTTACATTTATATTAGAGGTGAGTATTTTTTAGACGGACAAAAACTTCAAGCCGCAATCGATGAAGCTTATGAAAAAAAATTAATTGGCAAAAATGCAGCTGGAACTGGCTGGGATTTAGATATTTATATCCACTATGGTGCAGGAGCATATATTTGTGGAGAAGAAACAGCTTTACTTGAAAGTTTAGAGGGTAAAAAGGGTCAACCAAGATTAAAACCACCTTTTCCAGCATTAATAGGACTTTATGGATGTCCTACAATAATTAATAACGTTGAGACTATTGCTGTAGTTCCAACAATTCTTAGAAGAGGTGGAAAATGGTTTGCTTCTTTGGGTAGAGAAAAGAATACTGGTACGAAAATTTTTTGTATCTCTGGAAATGTAAATAATCCATGTAACGTTGAGGAAGAAATGAATATACCTTTGAAAGAATTGATAGAAGTTCATGCAGGAGGTGTCATTGGTGGCTGGGATAATCTGCAAGCAGTTATTCCTGGTGGATCATCGATGCCACTCATACCAAAAGAAAAGTGTGAAACTTTAACGATGGATTTTGACTCATTAGTAGCTGAAAAAAGTGGACTTGGAACTGCTGGAGTGGTCGTCATTAACAAAGATCAAGATATTATTAAATGTATGGCTAGAATAGCAAGATTTTATAAACATGAAAGTTGTGGACAGTGTACTCCTTGTAGAGAAGGCTCTGGATGGATGTGGAGAATGCTTGAAAGAATGGCAAGAGGTGAAGCATCAAGAGATGAAGTTGAGATGTTGGGAGATGTAACAAAACAAATAGAAGGTCATACTATTTGTGCTTTTGGAGAAGGATCTTCTTGGCCAGTTCAAGGTTTGTTAAGACATTTTAAAGATGAAATAAAAAAAAGAAATAAATTTGATCCAATTGTAAAAGAGAATAAAAATATTCCTTATCTTGTGGATCAACACCTAATGGATAAAAATGCTTAAATTAAAGGTAAATGATATAGAGGTTGAAGTTGAAGAAGGATTGACAGTTCTTCAAGCTTGTGAAAAAGCTGGGGCTGAAATACCTAGATTTTGTTATCACGAAAAATTATCTATAGCAGGTAATTGCAGAATGTGTTTAGTAGAAATGGAAAAATCTCCTAAACCGATTGCTTCTTGTGCAATGCCTGCTGCCGATGGAATGGTTATAAAAACTAATACTGCAAAAATAGAAAAATCTAGAAAAGGCGTAATGGAGTTTTTATTAGCAAACCATCCTTTGGATTGTCCTGTTTGTGATCAAGGTGGTGAGTGTGACCTTCAAGATCAATCTATGTTTTATGGAATTGATAAATCCAGATTTAAAGAAAATAAAAGAGCAGTGCCTGATAAGAATATGGGTCCTATAATTAAAACTCAAATGACTAGATGCATTCATTGCACTCGTTGTGTGAGATTTGCAACAGAAGTAGCTGGAGTTCCAGAATTAGGAGCGGTTGGAAGAGGTGAGGATATGCAAATAACAACTTATCTTGAACAATCAGTACAGTCAGAGCTATCTGGAAATGTTATTGATCTTTGTCCAGTAGGAGCACTTACCTCAAAACCTTACGTTTTTGAAGCTAGGCCATGGGAGTTAAAAAAAACAGAAACAATAGATGTGATGGATGCTGTTGGCTCTAATATTAGAGTTGATACATATGATTGGGAGGTAAAAAGGATTTTACCAATTATAAATGAAGATATTAATGAAGAATGGATTTCAGACAAAACAAGATATGCATGTGATGGATTATTGCATCAAAGGTTAGATACACCTTATATAAAGTATAATAATAAATTTGAAAAGGCCTCTTGGGACGAAGTCTATAAAATTATTAAATCTAAAATAAAAAATACTAATAAAGAAAAGATATGCGGATTGGTAGGTGATCTTGTAAATATGGAAGCAAGTTTTATTTTTAAAGAATTTTTAGAGAGAACGATTGATACAAAAAATTACGAGTCTAGAATAATAAATAACTTTATCAGTACAAAAGTAAGAGAAAATTACATGTTTAATTCAACAATTAATGGAATTGAAGAATCTGATTTAAT
This sequence comes from Pelagibacteraceae bacterium AG-447-E22, assembly GCA_003212295.1. GTDB lineage: Bacteria > Pseudomonadota > Alphaproteobacteria > Pelagibacterales > Pelagibacteraceae > Pelagibacter. Next base: position 10,900 of record QCQC01000004.1, read on the forward strand.
TTTACTAATTGGAGCAAATCCAAGATACGAAGCAACGATGATCAACGCAAGAATTAGAAAAGCTTATGTAAATAATAATACAAAAATTATCTCATTAAATAATGTTGGAGATCTAACATATGATTATCTAAGTTTAGATGGAAAAACACAAACTATTAAGAATATAATTGAAGATAAAAATGATACTTCCAAATTGATTATCGACTCAAAAAAACCAATGATTATATTTGGTGAATCTTTTCTAAATCTAAAATCTGGGAAATATTTATTTAATTGTTTTAAAGAATTTTTATTAAAAAATAATAAATTAACAGAAGAGTGGAACCCGATAAATATATTATCTGTAGATGCAGCATCTGTTGGTTGTTTTGATTTAGATATAATTGATGAAAGCAACAAGTTGCTAGAAGATTTAATCGAAAACAAATTTGAAATTGTCTATTTACTTGGACGGGATAATTTTAATTTTAAAAAGAAAAATGAATTTATAATTTATCAGGGAAGTCATGGAGATAAGGGAGCAGAAATTGCTGATATTATTCTTCCAGGAGCAGCATATACTGAACAATCAGGTCATTATACAAACTTAGAGGGAAAAATTCAAAAAGCCTACAAAGCATCATACCCTCCAGGAGATGCAAAAGAAGATTGGCAAATAATCAACGATCTTGCTGAAGTAATGAATAATAGAAAAATTTTTAATGATAAAGAAGAGCTTGAAAGTAGTATGTTTAATTATTTAAAATTAAAAAAAGAACAAAAAAAATTAAATTTAAAAAATGAAATAAATCATAATGATTTTGTGAATGAAAATTTAATGGTAAAATTTAAAGATTATTACTTTTCTAATGTTATTGCCCGTTCATCAAAAACAATGGTTGAATGCAACAACTCAAAAATAGATTTAAAAAAAACGGGGACAGAAGGTTAATAAATGGAATATGTAAATATTATTTTTCAAGAAGTATATAAGATTTTATTTCTACTTGTTCCTGTTTTAGTTTCTGTTGCGATGATTGTTTGGTTGGATCGCAGAGTTTGGGCATTTGTTCAAAAAAGACAAGGTCCAAATGTTGTTGGTCCTTTTGGATTATTACAATCGCTTGCTGATGCTCTTAAGTATATTTTCAAAGAAATAATTATTCCTGCTAGTTCAAATAAAATAATTTTTATTATCGCACCAATCATTACTATGACATTAGCGTTAATTGCTTGGGCTGTAATTCCTTTTGGTGTTAATCAAGTACTCGCTGATATTAATGTTGGAATATTATATATTTTTGCTGTTTCATCTTTAGGTGTTTATGGAATAATCATGGGTGGATGGGCATCAAATTCAAAATATCCATTTCTAGGTGCAATTAGATCAGCTGCACAAATGGTATCTTATGAAGTTTCAATTGGGATTATAATTATTAATGTATTGTTGTGTGTTGGATCATTAAATTTAAATGATATCGTAATTGCTCAAAAAGATATGTGGTTTGTCATCCCATTGTTTCCAATGTTTATAATTTTTTTTATATCTGCATTGGCAGAGACTAATAGACCACCTTTTGATTTGCCTGAGGCAGAAGCTGAATTGGTGGCAGGGTATCAAACAGAATATTCAGGAATGATGTACGCAATGTTTTGGCTGGGAGAATATGCAAATATTTTGTTAATGTGTGCCCTAGGCTCAATACTTTTTTTAGGTGGATGGTTATCACCAATTGATCTTTATCCTTTTGATTTAATACCAGGTGCTATTTGGTTAATTTTTAAAATTTTATTATTGTTTATTCTTTTTGCATTAGTTAAGGCGATTGTTCCAAGGTATAGATATGATCAATTGATGAGATTAGGTTGGAAAATATTCTTACCATTGTCTTTAACTTATGTTGTTTTAACAGCAAGTTATCTTTTTTATTTTAACCTTTTACCAACAATTTAGATGAAAATTACAAGATTATTTAAAACTATATTAATGATTGATTTTATTAGTGGTCTTTTGATTGCAATAAAAGAGTTGTTTAAATCAAAAAAAACAATCAATTACCCGTTTGAAAAAGGAAAAATTAGTCCAAGATTTAGAGGAGAACATGCACTAAGAAGATATCCTAATGGTGAGGAAAGATGTATTGCTTGTAAATTATGTGAAGCAGTTTGTCCTGCACAAGCAATTACAATTGAGTCATCAGAGAGATCTGATGGAAGTCGAAAAACTACACGTTACGATATAGATATGATGAAATGTATTTATTGTGGGTTATGTGAAGAGTCTTGTCCAGTTGATGCAATTGTACAAGGACCTAACTTTGAATTTTCTACGGAGACACGTGAAGAACTTTATTATACCAAAGAAAAACTTCTTGATAATGGAGATAGATGGGAAAATATTTTAGCCGCAAATATTAAAGCAGATAATCCATATAGATAATTTATGATTGCACACGCAATATTTTTTTATGTATTTTCAATAATTGCTGTCATCTCTGCAATTATGGTTACAGTTTCTAAAAATACGGTTCATTCTGTCTTTTTTTTAATTCTTGATTTTATAAGTATCTCCTGTCTTTTCATCATGATTGGTGCAGAATTTTTAGGTATGATAATGTTAATTGTTTATGTTGGTGCAGTAGCCGTATTATTTTTATTTGTAGTAATGATGTTGAATGTTGCTCAGCAAAAAAATCAATGGTTTGTTTCGGAGGCAAATTCAGGACATATCCCTGTGGGATTATTAATTAGTGCAATTATTTTTTGTGAATTAATAATTGTTATTGGAGGCTGGAAATATAAACCCGATTTATTTGAAACTGGTAATTTAATAACAAATGAAATTAGCAATACTCATTCTCTAGGACAGGTTTTGTATACTGATTATATTCATATATTTCAAATTAGTGGGATGATTCTGCTAATAGCAATGATAGGAGCAATTGTACTTACGTTTAGAAAAAGAGAGGGAGTTAAAACACAAAGTTATTTAAAACAAATTTCAAGAGAAAGATCTGAAGGAGTAGAGGTGTTAGAGGTTGCTTCTAACAAAGGAGTTAAGATAGATGACTGAGATAGGTTTAGGACATTATTTAACTCTAGGTGCTGTTATTTTCAGTATTGGAATAATAGGAATTTTTTTAAATCGAAAAAATATTATTGTGATTTTAATGAGTATAGAACTAATATTATTAGCAGTTAATATTAATTTGGTATCTTTTTCTATCTATTTATCTGATTTATCTGGTCAAGTATTTACACTATTTATTCTAACAGTTGCTGCCGCTGAAGCTGCAATAGGATTAGCAATCATTGTAGTTTACTACAGAAACTCTGGAACAATACGTGTTGAAGAAATAGATAAGCTGAAAGGATAAAATGGAAATTTCAATTATTGCATTACCTTTGGTAGCTTCAATTATCTCTGGTTTTTTTGGAAAAATTATTGGAGATAGAAATTCTGAAATTGTTACAAGTTTGATGGTTACAATATCAGCAATATTTTCTGTATTAGTGTTATACGAGGTAATAGTAAACCAATATCAAAATAATATAATTATTGCCACCTGGATAAATTCTGGATCTTTAGATGTAAATTGGTCCATGAAAATTGATGCCTTATCAGCAGTGATGCTAGTTGTTGTTACATCAGTTTCTGCTTTAGTTCATATCTATTCAATTGGATATATGTCTCATGATCCCCATAAACCTAGATTTATGGCTTATTTATCATTGTTTACTTTTGCAATGCTAATGTTGGTAACTTCTGATAACTTTATGCAATTGTTCTTTGGTTGGGAGGGAGTTGGTCTTTGTTCTTATTTTTTAATTGGTTTTTGGTTTAAAAGAGAAACAGCGAATGCAGCTGCAATAAAAGCATTTGTAGTAAATAGAGTTGGTGATTTTGGTTTTGCTTTAGGGATATTTTTAATTTTTTATTTATTCGGAACAGTAAATTATTCTGAAGTTTTTGAGCAAATTCCTTTAATTACAGATAAAGAATTGGTTTTTTTAGGTATAGAGGTAAATGCAATAAATTTGATTTGTATACTTTTATTTATCGGAGCAATGGGAAAATCTGCACAAATTTTATTACATACTTGGTTGCCAGATGCAATGGAAGGGCCAACACCAGTTTCAGCCTTGATTCATGCTGCAACCATGGTAACTGCAGGTGTTTTTTTAGTTGTTAGATGTTCACCAATTTATGAGTATTCAGAATTAGCATTAAACATCATAACTATTGTAGGAATGAGTACAGCTTTTTTTGCTGCCTCTGTAGCTTTAGTACAAAATGATATAAAGAAAATAATTGCCTATTCAACTTGTAGTCAATTAGGTTACATGTTTTTTGCAGCTGGAGTAGGTGCTTATAATGTTGCAATGTTTCATTTATTTACTCATGCCTTTTTTAAAGCCCTATTATTTTTAGGATCTGGATCAGTTATTCATGCATTTAAAGATGAACAAAATATAAATAATATGGGCGGTGTATGGAAAAAACTTCCATATACCTATGCATTAATGATTGTAGGAACCTTAGCTTTAACTGGATTTCCTTTATTGTCGGGTTTTTATTCTAAAGATGCAATCATTGAGTTTGCTTATTTAAGAGGAAACATAACAGGCTTTTATGCTGCTGGCATAGGTATTTTTACAGCTTTTCTTACTTCAATATATTCATGGAGGTTAATTTTTAAAACTTTTCATGGTGAATATAATAACAAAAATATCAAAATAGAAGAAACGCATGAATCTCCACTTGTGATGTTAGTGCCATTAATTTTCCTTTCAATTGGAGCAGTATTTGCTGGTTTTGTTTTTAAAGAATTATTTATTGGCGCTGAGTCAGCAAATAATTTTTGGACAGACTCAATTTTCTTTTTGGAACCTCTTAGTAACAAACATCCACCATTTTGGTTTTTAATTTTAACACCAACTTTAGTGATTTTATCAATTCCTATTGCTTACTATTTCTTTATAAAGAATAAAAAATTACCCGAACAAATAGCGACTATTAATAAACCTTTGCATAATTTTTTATTAAACAAATGGTATTTTGATGAACTTTATGATTTTTTGTTTGTCAGATCATCAAAAAAAATAGGATTATTTTTGTGGAAGTTTTTTGATTTGAAAATAATTGATGGATTTGGACCTGATGGCATCTCAGCAATGATTAAAAAATTTTCTATTAAAGCCAATAAATTTCAGAGTGGGTTTATTTATCAATATGCATTTGTAATGCTTCTTGGATTTTCTGCTTTATTAACCTTTTTAATTATAAGATAATGAATTTTCCTATTCTCTCATCTTTAATTTTACTTCCAACTATTGGCGCTTTATTTATATTTTTTACTAGAAGTAGTGAAAAAAATAATAACACTGTAAAATACGTTGCATTATTTACTTCCTTCGTAAATTTCTTTTTATCTATATATTTATGGACCTTATTTGATCAAACAACTTCTGAATTTCAGTTTGTAGAGGATAGAGTCTGGATTGAAAATTTTATTAATTATAAAATAGGTGTTGATGGAATTTCAATTCTATTTATTTTATTAACAACATTTATTACACCGCTCTGCATTTTATCAATTAATAATTCCATCAAGAATAGATTAAGTGAATTTCTTATAGCTGTGCTAATCATGGAATCTTTTATGATTGGTGTTTTTTGTTCCTTGGATCTTGTTGTATTTTATTTATTCTTTGAAGCTGGTTTAATACCAATGTTTTTAATTATAGGGATCTGGGGTGGAGCAAAAAGGGTTTACTCCGCATTTAAATTCTTTTTATATACCTTATTAGGATCTGTGTTGATGTTAGTAGCAATAATTTCTATATACTGGATAACAGGAACAACAGATGTAGTTGAACTTTATAAAATTGGGATAGATGTTAAATATCAAAATCTTTTATGGCTAGCTTTTTTCAGCTCATTTGCAGTAAAGACACCGATGTGGCCAGTTCATACATGGTTACCCGATGCTCATGTTGAAGCACCAACAGCTGGATCTGTTTTATTAGCAGCAATTTTATTAAAAATGGCAGGCTACGGGTTTATAAGATTTTCTTTAGGATTATTTCCTGATGCTTCAGAAGTTTTTACACCTTTAATTTATGCGTTAAGTGTTATCGCAATAATTTTTACTTCTTTCATAGCTTTAATGCAGGAAGATATGAAAAAATTAATTGCTTATTCATCTGTGGCACATATGGGATTTGTTACCTTAGGAATTTTTACACTTCAACAACAAGGTATTGAAGGAAGTATTATTCAAATGATTAGTCATGGACTTGTTTCAGCAGCACTTTTCTTATGTGTTGGTGTCGTCTATGATAGGATGCATTCTAGATTAATTGATACTTATGGCGGAATTGTAAGCATAATTCCTAAATACTCTATATTATTTATGTTATTTACTTTAGCAGCCCTAGGCTTACCAGGGACAAGTGGTTTTGTAGGTGAATTTTTAATTTTAATGGCAGCTTTTAAAGATAATTTTTTAGTAGCTATAATTGCAAGCTTTGGCGTAATTATAGGTGCTGCATACATGTTATGGTTATATAAAAGAGTAGTCTTTGGAAAACTAATAAATACTGATTTAAAAAAAATGATTGATCTAAATAAATCAGAATTATTTATTTTGTCTTGTTTAGCTATTCCAACATTGTTTTTTGGATTTTATCCAGAACCTCTAATAAATACGATTGAAGTATCAATTTCAGATTTAATTGAAATGTATAATTATAAACTTGTGAGTAAAATTTAATGGAAAATTTGCAATTAGTATTCCCTGAAATTTTTTTGTCATTATCTATAATGTTTTTATTGATATTGGGGGTATTTAAAAAGAATAGTTCAAAACTTATTCAAAATATTTCTTTAATTATTTTATTAATAACAGCTGTAATTACTTTTAACGAAACTATTAATGTTGGTGAGATAAAATTATTCAATAGTAGTGTGATAGTTGATTATCTATCATCATTTATGAAAATAATAATGTTAATAGCTGCTTTTTTAGCTTTAACTATATCTTCAAATTATCTTAAGACATTTAAAATTTTTAAAATTGAGTATCCTATTTTAATTTTAAGTTCAGTCTTGGGTATGATGGTGATGATAAGTTCTAATGACCTAATTGTTTTTTATATGGGGCTTGAGTTACAGTCACTAGCCTTGTATGTTTTAGCTACATTTAATAGGGACAATATTAAATCTTCTGAAGCAGGATTAAAATATTTTGTATTAAGTGCATTATCATCAGGTTTATTGTTATATGGATGCTCGTTAATATATGGTTTTACTGGATCAACTAATTTTGATCTAATTGCCTCTGAGTTAAATTCAAATGAGTATGCTTTAACATTTGGTATTGTTTTTATTTTAGTTGGTTTAGCATTTAAAATTTCCGCAGTTCCTTTTCATATGTGGGCACCAGATGTATACGAAGGTTCGCCTACTTCAGTAACATTATTTTTTACCATAGTTCCTAAAATAGCTGCTTTATCCGTTTTTATAAGATTTTTATACGTACCTTTTTTAAATTTAATTGAACAATGGCAAATGATTTTGGTTTTTTTATCAATCGCTTCAATGCTTTTTGGAGCTGTTGCTGCTATAGGACAAACTAATTTAAAAAGGTTAGTGGCTTACAGTTCAATTAGCCATGTCGGTTATGCTTTAGCTGGCTTAACAACAGGAACTAATGATGGAATACAAAGCTCAGTAATTTATATAACTATTTATGTATTAATGAATCTAGGACTTTTTTCATGTTTATTAATGATGAAAAGAAACAATGAATACTATGAAAATATAGAAGATTTGTCTGGATTATCAAAAAATCATCCAATGTTATCTTTGTCATTATTGATTATTTTATTTTCTTTGGCTGGAATTCCTCCTCTTGCTGGCTTTTTTGCAAAATTTTATATTTTTAAATCAGTCTTAGAGCAGTCAATGTATTTTTTAGCTATTGTTGGATTATTATCAACAGTCGTTGCGGCTTTTTATTACTTAAGATTAATAAAAATAATTTATTTTGATAAAGAAAAAGAAAAATATGACACAGATCATAGTCTGTGGTTAAAATTTTCTCTTACTGCTTCTACTCTGTTAATTTTGATATACTTTATATTTCCCAGTCAGCTAATTGAAGTAGTTTCAAGAATTAATATAATTTAATGAAATTTAAAAAATTTTATTTTAAAAAAGTAAAAAGTACTAATCAAACCTCAATAAGACTAATAAAAAATACAAAAAATGAATTTGGCCTGGTTGTTTCAGAGCTCCAATCAAAAGGAAAGGGTCAATATGGAAGAAAATGGATTTCTTATAAAGGGAACGTATTTTTATCTTTTTTTTATAAGTTGGAGAATATTAATTTATCTTTAAATTCATTGACTAAAAAAAACTGTTTTTTAGTAAGAGATGTTATTTCTAAATATTATAAAAAAAAGATTACTTTTAAGCCACCTAACGATTTACTAATAAACAAAAAAAAAATTTGTGGAATTTTACAGGAAAAAATTGAAAAATCTAAAGTGAAATATTTCATTGTCGGAATTGGATTTAATTTGATCAAAAACCCTTATATATTAAATTATCCTACTACTAATTTATTTGAAATTACCAATAAAAAGATAAATAAAAAAAAATTTGAAAAAGAATTAAAAATAACTTTTGAGAAATTTTTATCAAAGTATTATAAAGCCAGCTAAATGATTATATTGGGTGATATTGGAAATACTGAAACTAAAATTTGTTTAGTAAATAATAAGAGGATTATTAAAAAGATTATAATTCCTTCTAAAGGAAAAAATATACATATTTTAAATAAATATTTTAAAAAATTTGATTTTACTAAATTAAAGAAAATATTATTTTGCAGTGTTGTCCCGTCCACATTTAGAAAATTAAAAATTTATTTCAGAAAAAAAACACAAATAAGATGTTTTGAATTGAAAGAACTGAATTTAAGATCTATTTTAAAAATAGATGCCAACTATAATCAAGTAGGCTCTGATAGATTAGCAAACGCAATTAGTGTTTTCAAAAAAAATAAAAACTTTATTATCTTGGATTTTGGAACAGCTACTACTTTTGACGTTTTAGTGGGAAATAAGTATAAAGGTGGAATTATTTCACCAGGCATTAAGCTTTCACTTAACACACTTTCTGATAAGGCATCTTTGATACCAAAAATAGAACTTAAAAAGATGTCTAAAGTTATAGGAAAAGACACAAAGTCAGCTGTTAGATCTGGTTTTTTTTGGGGCTACACTGCTTTAATTGACAATATTATAAATTTAATTAAGAAAGAGATAAGAAAACCATTTAGAGTATTTATAACTGGTGGTTTTTCAAAATTATTTAAAAACTCAATTAAAACAAAAACAAAGCAGGATTTTGATATTACTATTAATGGTCTCATTAAGGCTTCAAAACTTATAAAATAATATGAAAGATGAATTTTTATTTTGTCCACTAGGTGGTTCCGGTGAAATTGGGATGAATATGAATTTGTTTGGTTATGGACAACCAGGTGATCATAAATGGATTATGGTTGATATAGGTGTAACTTTTGCTGATGATACTATTCCAGGCATTGATTTGATTTATCCAGATCCAGGATTCATTCAAGAAAGAAAAGAAAACTTACTTGGTATAATTTTAACCCATGCACATGAAGATCACATAGGTGCAGTAGCTCATCTTTGGCCAAAATTAGGTTGTAAAATTTTTGCAACACCTTTCACTGCGGTGCTTATAAAAGAAAAATTCAGAGAAAAACATATCGATATTACCAAAGATTTACAAATAGTTGAGCTGAATGGAAAAATTAAATTAGATCCCTTTGACGTAGAATACATAACATTGACACACTCTATATTAGAGCCTAATGGTCTTAAAATTCAAACACCAGCTGGAGTTGTTTTACATACAGGTGATTGGAAAGTAGATCCTAATCCATTAATTGGTGATCAAATTAATTCAAAAAGATTAAAAGAAATTGGTGATGACGGAGTCTTAGCAATGATTTGTGACTCTACCAATGTTTTTAGTGCTGGTAGATCAGGATCTGAATTAGATGTGAGAAAAAATATGCTAAATATTATGAATAGATTAAAAAAAAGAATAGTTATCACATCATTTGCATCAAATGTAGCTAGAATGGAGTCAGCTTTTTATTGTGCTGAAAAAACTGGAAGACAAATATCTTTGGTTGGTAGATCTATGCACAGAATATATAAAGCAGCAAGACAATGTGGATATTTGAAAAACACAATTGATCCTATAGATCCAAGAGAGGCAAAAAATATATCTAGAGAAAAAATAGTATACCTTTGTACTGGAAGCCAAGGAGAACCAATGGGTGCTATGATGAGAATTTCTAACTATACTCATCCCGATGTTTTTATTGAAAAAGATGACGCTGTTATATTTTCATCAAAAATTATACCTGGAAATGAAAAGAAGCTTTACAAACTTCATAATCAATTAGTAAAAGATGGAATAGAGGTCATTTCAGAAGAAAGTGAATTTATTCATGTTTCCGGTCATCCAAATAGAGAAGACCTTAAAGATATGTATAATTGGGTCAAACCAAAATGTGTTATCCCAGTTCATGGTGAGCACAGACATATGATAGAGCATATAAATTTTGCAAAAGAAATGCAGGTACCTTATCCAGTACAAGTAGAAAATGGTGATATTGTAAAATTATCACCAGGTGATCATCCTATAGTTTATGACAAAGCTCCAAGTGGAAAATTGTACTTAGACGGTAATATAAGTGTTGAAGAAAATTCACAATCTATAAAAGATAGAAGAAATTTAAGCTCTAATGGTTATTTAGAAATTACAATTTTAATTACTCCAAAGGGCAATATTCATAATAGCCCGATAATTACTTTTAGAGGATTACCGGTCCGTGAAACTGATGAATTTATTTTTGGTTTAGAAGAAGAAATAGAAAAAACATCAAAAACATTTAAACTCGGTAACAAAAGCCAACAAAATAATTTAATAGATGCTTTAAAAATCTCATCGAGAAAATTTACTAAAGAAAAAACTGGTAAAAAACCATTTACAAATATTAATTTAGTAAAAATTTGATGAGTATTACAGGTCTAGCTATAATCTATATTATAATTTGGTGGATTATTTTTTTTGCAATACTACCCATAGATGTAGATAGAAATAAAGCTGTAAAAGTTGAAGGTGAGGATCCAGGATCACCAGAAAATCCAAAAATGCTGAAAAAATTCATTTATTGCACTGGAATAACAACTATCATTTTCATTGTAATTTATTTATTAATGAAATTTGAATATTTAAATTTAAGAAATATAATTGAATAAGATGTACATTTCAAAATCCTTTATTCCAATTTTAAAAAATAATCCTTCTGAGGCTAAAATAAAATCTCATCAATTAATGCTTAGAGTTGGAATGATAAAACAATCTTCTGCAGGTATATATTCATGGCTACCTCTTGGTTTTAAAGTAATGAAAAAAATAGAAAAAATAGTAAGAGAAGAGCAAAACAGGATTGGAGTTCAAGAAATATTGATGCCAACAATTCAATCAAGTGATATTTGGAAAGAAAGTGGAAGATATGAAGATTATGGGGAAGAAATGCTTAGGATAAAAGATCGTCAAGACAGAGAGATGCTTTATGGACCAACTAATGAAGAACTGGTAACTGATATTTTTAGATCATCGATTAAATCGTACAAATCTTTGCCGCAGCTTTTATATCACATACAATGGAAATTTCGAGATGAGATAAGACCTAGATTTGGAATTATGCGATGTAGAGAATTTTATATGAAAGATGCTTATTCATTTGATATCTCTGATGAGGAAGCCTTATTTTCTTATAATAAATTTTTTTTATCTTATTTAAAAACTTTCAAACGACTAGATCTTACAGCCATACCTATGGCTGCTGATACGGGTCCAATAGGAGGGAATCTTTCACATGAATTTATAATTTTAGCTGAAACAGGTGAGAGTAAAATTTTTACTGATAAAAGAGTTTTTGATCTTAATTCTGATGATGCAGAAATAGAAAAAAGATCCTTAAATGATATGAGAAAAAAGTATGAAAAATTTTATTCAGTCACTGATGAAAAATTCAATAAAAAAGAATTTGAAAAAAAAGTTTTAGAGGAAAATAGATTAATCACCAAAGGCATTGAGGTTGGACATATTTTTTATTTTGGTGATAAATATTCAAAACCTATGGGAGCATCGGTAGATTTGCCTGGAGGAAAAAAGGATTTTGTTAAAATGGGCTCATATGGAATTGGTGTTTCAAGATTAGTTGGCGCTATAATTGAGGCAAAATATGACGAAAAAAACGAAGTCATGAAATGGCCAATTTCTGTTGCACCATATGATTTATCAATAATTCCTATGATAAATAAAAATGATAATTCAGCTTTAGATAAAGCAAATAATATTTTCTTTGAATTAGAAAAAAACAAAATTGATGCAATCATAGATGATACGGAAGAGAATTTTTCCTCTAAGATAAAAAAAATGAATTTGATTGGCGCCCCTTACCAGATAATTATTGGTAATAAATCTGATGGTGATTTATTGGAATTTAAAGAAGTTGGTAACGAGTCTAAAAAACTTAAATTAAAAGATATCATCAAATATATAACCGAAAAAAAAGAAAAAAATTGATTTCTCAATTAGAAAAAGAAATTACTTTTAGATTTTTAAAAGCCAGAAAAAATGATGGTTTTTTAAATGTTATTTCAATTTTCTCTTTTATAGGAATTGCCTTAGGTGTTGCAGTATTAATTATAGTTATGTCTGTAATGAATGGTTTTAGAACTGAATTAATAAATAAAATTGTTGGATTTAATGCTCATATAACAGTCGACCCCTATCAAAATAAAATTGAAAAAAAAGATATTAATCAAAATCTAAAAAATATTTCAAAAGATTTAATTTTTAGTAATTCTGGAGAAGCTATTATAATTAAAAATGATACTACTAAAGGTATATTATTGAGAGGTTATCTAGGTAAAGATTTTTCAAAATTGCAGATTTTTGATAACAATCTTTTTCTTGGAAATAACAAAATTTTATCAAACAATCATATATCAATAGGCAAAGAATTAAGTTTTATACATAACGTTGATATTGGAGATAGTATTACTTTAATGTCATCAGCTGGAATGGAAACAATTATTGGAAATTTACCTAAACAAAAGACTTTTTTAGTAACATCAATTTTTGAAAGTGGAATGGTAGAATTTGATCATAATATTGCTTTTATAAATTTAGAAACTTTAGAAGAATTTTTTAATCTAGATAAAAAGGATCGGAATTTAGAAGTATATTTAAAAAAACCTCAAAAAATTGAGTACCAAAAATCTATTGCTCAAGAGAATTTTCCAAATGAATTTGTTTATTCATGGTCAGATATGAATAGTTCTTTATTCTCAGCTTTAAAAGTTGAGAGAAATGTAATGTTTATCATTTTGTCTCTTATAATCATTGTTGCAGCATTTAATATTATTTCTGGATTAACAATATTAGTTAAAAACAAAACACGCGATATCGCCATTCTAAAGTCTATTGGTGTTTTAAATAAATCTATTGTTAAAATATTTTTTTTAATTGGAGTTATCATAGGAACATCTGCAACTTTTTTTGGTATTATTTTAGGTGTAACCTTTTCATTATATGTCGAAAATTTAAGACAATTTTTAAGTACAGTATTTAATATTAGTTTATTTCCAGAGGAAATTTATTTTTTAAGTACAATGCCTTCGGAAATTAACCCAACATCTATTTTTATTATTTCTTTTTGCTCAATAATGGTAACAATTTTAGTATCGATATTTCCTGCATTAAAAGCAGCCAAGCTAGATCCAATAAAATCTTTAAAATATGAATAATTTTATTTCAATTAAAAATTTAAGCAAATCATTTGAAGGTCAAAAAAAAATTAAAGTTTTAAAAAATATTTCTTTTAATTTTAAAAAGGGTAAAATTTACTCATTAATGGGACCATCAGGGTCAGGTAAATCAACATTGTTAAATTTATTATCTTTAATTGACAGACCTAGTTCAGGATCAATTCTTATAGAAAATAAAAACATCAATTTTAATAATTCAAAAAAAAATGATGTTTTAAGAGCAAAAAAAATAGGAATTATTTATCAACAAGATAATTTGCTTCCTGATTTTACTGCATTTGAAAATATTTACTTAGCAAGCCTAGCAGGAGGAAATAGTAGAGAAAAATCTAGTTTAGAAGCTCAAAAATTATTAAAGAAAGTTGGATTAGCTAATAGATTTGACCATTATCCTTCTCAATTGTCTGGAGGTGAAAAACAAAGAATCTCTATTGCTAGAGCTGTTATTAACAATCCTCAAATAATTTTAGCGGATGAGCCAACTGGCAGTTTAGATTTAAAAACAGCTAAAGAAATTTTTGTACTTTTAAAAAATCAAATAAACTCTAATCGGTTAATTATATTTGCAACCCATAATAGATTTTTTGCTAATAAGTCTGATTGCTTATTAGAAATGGTTGATGGTAATATAAAAACCATTAATGGCTGAGTCTAAAAACTTTAATCATCTAAAAATACATTCCCAATATTCAATTTGTGAAGGTGCAATTAAAATAGATGATATAAAAGAAATTTCTAAGAAAAATAAATTAAAATCATTAGCTATATGTGATACTTCAAATTTATGTGGAGCTTTAGAGTTTTCTGAAAAACTTTCAAAAGTTGGAACACAACCCATTATAGGGACTCAAATAAATTTTAAATATTTTGATGTAATTGGTTTATTACCCTTATATGCTTTAAATGAAAAAGGTTATAAAAAAATAATTGAATTATCATCACAATCATATCTTAAAAATGATGAACTTTCAGACCCACATTTAGAATTTGATGTATTATTAAATGATAACGAGGGCATAGCAATATTTTCTGGAACTATTAATGGTTTTTTTGGTAAATTATTTGATAAGGGTAAGTTTTCAGAAATAACAAACTTATTTAATGAATTAAAATCTAATTATAAAAACAGATTTTATATTGAAATTCAAAGACATGGAGATCAAAATGAAACTGAGTTTGAAAAATTTAATCTATCAAAATCAGGTGAATTAAAGATTCCATTAATAGCTACAAACGAAGTTTTTTATCTTGATAAAGATATGCATGAAGCTCATGACGCTTTAATTTGTATAAAAAACAAAACATATATTAATGAAAAAAATAGATTGAAATTTAGCAATCAACATTATTTAAAGAATGATTTAGAGATGTCGACATTGTTTTCTGATTTACCAGAGGCATTGAACAATAATTATAATTTTCCTTATCGTTGCTCTTTTAGGCCTTTGATTTCAAAACCCATATTACCCAACATTAGCTCAGAAAAAGGTGGGAATGCGGATGAAGTTTTAAGAAAAGACTCTTTAGATGGTTTAAATGAAAGATTTTTAAAATATTTTAAAATTAAAAAAGAAGATTTTTTATCTGACCAAAATTATTTGAAGTATAGAGATAGATTAGATCATGAACTCAACATTATAATTGAAATGAAATATTCGAGTTATTTTTTGATAGTATCTGATTATATTAAATGGGCAAAAAAAAAAGAAATACCTGTAGGACCTGGAAGAGGATCTGGAGCAGGATCTCTGGTGGCATGGTGTCTCTCAATTACTGACGTTGACCCTATAAAATTTAATTTGATTTTTGAAAGATTTTTAAACCCAGATCGTATTTCAATGCCTGATTTTGATATTGATTTTTGTGAAGAAAAAAGAGATTTAGTTTTTAAATATCTTACCGAAAAATATAAAGAAAGTGTTGCTCATATAATTACATTTGGAAAATTAAAAGCAAGAATGGTTATTAGAGACGTTGGGCGGGTCTTGGGCTTAGCTTACGGTTTTGTTGATAGTATCTCAAAAATGATTCCTTTTGATCCTTCTAGACCTCAAAGTCTTATGGAGTGTATAGCCGGTGAGCCTAGATTACAAAAACTTATTAACGAAGATCCAAGGGTAAAAAAATTAACTAATCTCTCTTTAAAATTAGAGGGTTTAAATCGAAATGTAGCTACTCATGCTGCCGGAGTTGTTATCGCGGACAAAAAATTAAACAATATTGTCCCATTATATAAAGATCCTTCGTCAAATCTATTATTACCTTCAACACAATTCGATATGTATTCAGCAGAAAATGCAGGACTTATTAAGTTTGATTTCTTGGGTTTAAAAACATTAACTGTAATAAACAATACTCAAAAATTAGTTAAGAAAATAAATAACAATTTTAATATCAATAATATAAGTTTTGAAGATAAAAAAGTTTTTGATTTATTGTCATCAGGTAACACAGTGGGTTTATTTCAAGTTGAAAGTGCTGGAATGAGAGAAGCCTTAATTCAAATGAAACCTAATCATATTGAAGATATAATAGCGTTAGTTGCACTTTATAGACCTGGTCCAATGAGCAATATACCAATTTACAATGATTGCAAACATGGAAAACAAAAACCAGATTATTTGCATCCTCTATTAGAAGAAATTCTAAAACCAACTTACGGAGTTATAATTTACCAAGAACAAGTAATGCAAATTGCTCAAAAATTATCTGGTTTTACCGCAGGGCAGGCAGATATTTTAAGAAGAGCCATGGGCAAGAAGAAAAGGGCTGAACTTGAGAAACAAAAAGAAAACTTTATATCTGGCGCTGTTAAAAATGGAATAAGTAAAGATGTTGCTGCAGGAATTTTTTTAAAAATAGAACCGTTTGCTGAATATGGCTTTAATAAAAGTCATGCTGCAGCTTATGCCATTATTTCATATCAAACTGCATTTTTAAAAACATATTACCCTAAAGAATTTTTAGCTGCCTCAATGACTATGGATATTTCAAATCAAAATAAATTAAGTGAATTTTATGAAGAATTAAAAAGATTAAATATTGAGATAATAAGACCAGATATAAATGAATGTTTTGCAGATTTTAGAAATGATGAAAAAAAATTTTATTATGCACTAGGTGGCATTAAGGCTGTAGGCTATGAAGCTATATCAAATATAGTGAATGAAAGAATTAAAAATGGAAAATTTAAATCCATAAACGATTTTTTAAATAGAATAAATCCAAAAGATATCAACAAACTTCAATTAGAAGGTCTAGTTAAGGCTGGCGCATTTGATAATTTAAATGTTAATCGACAATCATTGTTTAATTCAATTCCAAACTTTATTACCAAATCTAAGAATATTTTTGAAAATAAATCTGTGAATCAAATTGAATTATTTGACGATTCCTCTGATCAAGAAGAAAATCTTATCACTTCAGTAGAAGATTGGAATTTTGAAGAAAGGTTGTCAAAAGAATTTGAGTCTGTTGGTTTTTTTATTTCTAATCATCCTTTAAATCAGTTTAAAGAGATTTTTGATGATTATAAGATTATAAATTTTCAATCATTTAATAATATAAATCAAAACAAAGAGTCTAATATTGCTGCTACTTTATTAAAAATTCAAGAGAGAAAAACTTCCAAAGGAAATTCCTATGCTGTTTTAAAATTAACTGATTTATCAAGTGTTTTCGAGCTTTTTATTTTTTCAGATATTTTAGAATTAAATCGTAACATTTTAAAAGAAGGCAATTCATTAATACTGACGATCTCAAAATCCTTGTTAAATGAGGATAATAGATTCAGAAGAATTAATGTTCAAAAAATTGGATCTTTAAAAGATCTATTTAATAATCCTATAAATGAGGTTACTTTTAATTTAAAATCATTGAATGAGTTAGACGAAGTTTCAAAAGTTATAATTAAACCTGGTAGCACATTAGTAAATATAAAAATTGAAGATAAAGATGTTGGTTTAAATTTTAAATTGGAAAATAAGAGAAATTTAGATAGAAAAACATTGAATTTACTCAGAAACAAAGAGATTTCAGCAATAATTAAGTAATTTAGGCTTGTTAAATACCCGAAATATTTGTAAATATTCTGGAAAATTAACAAATACACACACAGTAATTGGTTTTATACCTCCGGTCCTTAATTGGAAATCACTGTGGTGGCTTAACCGGGAAAAAATATGAAGATACCTAACGTTACAATTCAACAATTATTAGAAGCTGGAGTTCATCTTGGTCATAAAACATTAAGATGGAATCCAAAAATGAAAAAATATATTTTTGGTAAAAGAGACTCTATTCATATAATAGATTTAACACAAACTCTAGAATTAACTAAAATAGCATTAGAAAAAGTTTATGAAACTATTTCAAATAATGGAAAAATTTTGTTTGTTTCAACAAAAAAACAAGCATCCGAAGCTATTGCTGAAGTTGCAAAAGAAACTGATCAGTATTTTGTAAATTATAGATGGCTAGGAGGTATGTTGACCAATTGGGGAACTATATCAAACTCTATAAAGAAATTGAAAAGACTTGAAATTGATCTTTCTTCTGAAAATAGAGGTTTTACAAAAAAAGAACTTTTAAAGATGAGCGTAAAAAAAGATAAACTTCAGAGATCTCTTGGGGGAATATCAGAAATGAAAAAAGTACCAGATTTGGTATTTATTATCGATACTAACTATGAGTCACTAGCTATTCAAGAGTCCGTTAAATTAGGAATTCCAATTATTGCCATTTTAGACAGTAATTCAAACCCTGATGGTATTGATTATCCTATTCCTGGAAATGATGATGCTAGAAGATCTATTGATTTATATTGTAATTTAATAAAAGAAACAATTGCAGCTGCCAAAAAAGATGCTCCAGTAACAGATATTAAAAAAAGTACCGAAAAAAAAACATCACCTTTAAAAAAAGAAAAAACGGTACAAGAAATTGATCGTGAAAAATTAGAAAAGAAATTTGCTAAAGAAAAAAAAAGTTTAAATTAATATGAGTGATATTGAGAAAGTTAAGAAGTTAAGAGAAGCAACAGGTGCGGGGTTTAAAGATTGCAACTTAGCTATAAAGGAGTCTGGTGGCGATTTAGATAAAGCTGTTGAAATTTTACGAGTGAAAGGTATTTCAAAAGCTTCGAAAAAGATGTCAAGAGATGCCAAAGAAGGAGTTGTAGCTGTAAGTGGAGATGAAAAAAAAACTTCAATTATTGAAGTTAATTGTGAAACCGATTTTGTTGCAAAAAATGATAATTTCATAAATTTTGTTAAAGAATTGAGTGAACTCAATAATGAAAAAAATTCAAATATTGAGCAACTAAAAAAAACAAAAATGAAAAATAATATTTCTGTCGAAGACAACTTAGTTGCTTTGATTGCAAAAATTGGTGAAAAAATTACAATAGGAAAAGCTAAGACTATTTCAAACTCTACTTCTAAAAATTATCAATATCTTCACACTGTTGTGAAAGATAATTTAGCTAAATTAGCTGTCGTCGTTTCACTTGAATCTAAAGATAACTCAGAAACAATTAAAAATTTTGGAAAGCAACTTTCAATGCATATAGCAGCCTCAAACCCATTAGCTTTAGAGTCAAATTTAATTGATAAAAAAATTATTGATAAAGAACAAGAATTAGTTACAGAAGAACTTAAGAATTCAGGTAAACCAGAAGATATTGCTAAAAAAATTAGTTTAGGTAAAATGAATAAGTTTAAAGAAGAAAATGCTTTATTAACACAAGCTTGGGTTATGGAACCAAAAAAAAAAGTTCAGGATGTCATTAAAGAATTGGCAATTAATGATTTAAAAATTAAGGAGTTTAGTAGAATAAAGATAGGGGAATAATGTTTGATGAGAAATCACATAGCCTCAGGATGGATAAAGCTATTGAAATATTTTCAAAAGAGCTGACTTCACTAAGAACTGGCAGAGCTAATGCAGCAATGTTAGATCTTATAAAAGTTGACGTTTATGGTCAGCAAATGCCTATTAATCAAATCGGAAGTATAACAACACCTGAACCTAGAATGATTAATATTCAAGTCTGGGATCAAAATAATGTAGCTTTAGTGGATGCTGCAATTAAAAAATCAGAACTAGGTTTAAACCCACAAATTGATGGTCAACTATTGAGATTACCAGTTCCAGAATTAAATGAGGAAAGAAGAACTGAACTTAAGAAATTAATTAAATCTATGGGAGAGAAATGTAAAATTTCCATAAGAAATATCAGAAGGGAAGCCAATGAAGAATTAAAAAAACTTTTAAAGTCAAAAGAAATTAGTGAAGATGATGAAAAATCTTTTGAAAAAAATGTTCAAAACATAACAGACAAACATATAAAATTAGTAGAGGAGAAAGTTGTTTCAAAAGAAAAAGAAATAATGACCATATGAACCCTTTAAAACATGTAGCCATTATCATGGATGGTAATGGAAGATGGGGTAAAAAATATAAAAATTCTCGTAATGCAGGGCATAAAGCAGGATTAAATACCGTTGAAAAAATAATAAGAGAGACAATAAAAAATAGAATAAGTTTTTTGACATTATTTGCTTTTTCTACTGAAAATTGGAAAAGGCCAAAAAAAGAAATCAACTATTTGTTTAATTTACTAGAGAATTTTTTAGTTGATAAAATAGAAGATTTACACAAGCAAAACATTAAACTAAAAATTTTAGGATCTAAAAGATTTTCACCAAAATTAAATAATCTCTTAAATAATTCTGAAAAAAAAACATCAAAAAATACAAAGTTACAAATCAATCTTGCATTAAATTATGGATCAAAACTTGAATTAATAGAGGCTTTTAAGAAGATGAATCGAAAAAAAACCACTATAAGTGAAAAAAATTTAAGCTTAAATTTACAAACAAAAAACATACCAGATCCCGATCTATTAATCAGAACTGGTGATACAAAAAGATTGAGTAATTTTTTATTATGGCAGATTGCTTATTCAGAAATATTTTTTGAAAAAAAGCTATGGCCAGCTTTTAATGAAAAAGATTATAATAGAATTATTAGAGAATACAAAAATATAAAAAGAAATTTTGGTAAAATATGATTAATAAAGAATTACAAAAAAGAATTTTAAGTTCAGTTATAATTTTACCACTTTCTTTATTTTTTTTAATTAAGGGCTCAGTTTACTTTATTTTTTTTCTAAGTATTTTATTCCTTGCTACCTCATATGAATGGATAAACATGTGTAAAAAAAAAATAATTTACAAAGTTTTAGGTATCATTTTTTTAATTTTTTCCTTTTATGCGGCTTATCAAATAAGAAATATTGGTGGAATAGACTCATTTCTTTTAATAGTTTTAATTTGTATTTTTACAGATATAGGTGGTTATATTTTTGGTAAATCATTTAAAGGTCCAAAATTAATAAAGATCAGCCCCAATAAAACTTACGCAGGTACATTGGGAGGGTTTCTTTTAGCAGTTGTTGCCAGTTTAATTTATAGTAATTATATTCATTCAGCACCTTGGCCTCATTCTCATTGGAAATATTTAGAATTTAGTAAGAATTATGAAACAGCGTTTCTTATTTTTATATTATTAATTTCATTAATAAGTCAAATAGGAGATTTAATAATTTCCTATTTTAAAAGATTGGCAAAAATTAAAGATACAGGTAAAATTATACCAGGTCATGGTGGAATATTAGATAGAATTGATGGTTTAATTTTTGCTATTCCAATTTCTTATCTATTTATAATCATATGAAAAAAAAAATTGCAATTCTTGGTTCTACAGGCTCAATTGGAAAATCTTTAATTGATATTATTAAAAAAGATAAAAAAAATTTTGATATTGTTCTTTTAACAGCAGAAAAAAATTATTCTGAATTACTTAAACAAGCTAAATTATTTAAAGTTAAAAATATAATCATTAGTGATAAAAAAAAATATTTAGATTTATTAAAAAAAAAAAGTGCTCAAAATTTAAATATTTATAATAATTTTGATAAATTAGGATCAATACTAAAAAAAAAAATAGACTATTCCATGTGTGCAATTTCTGGAATAAATGGACTTGAGCCTTCTTTAAAAATAATAAAGTATACAAAAAAAATAGCTTTAGCTAATAAAGAGTCAATTATATGTGGTTGGAACTTAATTCAAAGAGAATTAAAAAAAAATAAAACTCAGTTCTTACCAGTTGACTCAGAACATTTTTCAATTTGGTCATTAATTGATAAAGAAAGTAAAGAAATTATTGATAAAGTCTTTATAACAGCATCGGGAGGGCCATTTTTAAAATGGCCTTTGTCTAAAATTAAAAATGCATCTCCAATAAATGCTTTAAATCACCCAAATTGGTCAATGGGAAAAAAAATATCTATCGACTCTGCTACCATGATGAATAAAGTTTTTGAAGTCATTGAAACCCAAAAAATTTTTGATTTACCAAAAAAAAAAATTAAAATTCTCATTCACGAAAAGTCATATGTGCATGCAATAGTTCAGTTTAAAAATGGGTTAAAAAAAATATTAGTGCACGATACTAATATGAGAATTCCAATATTCAATACCTTATATCACAATAGTAGAAAAACAATTAAAAGTGAAAATTTAGATATCAAAAAAATTAATAATTTAAATTTAAAATCAATAGATAAAAAAAAATTTCCATCCATTAATGTTTTAAAAAAAATATCTAATAAAAACTCTATGTATGAAACTGTTTTAGTTAGTGCTAATGATGAATTAGTTAATCTATTTTTACAAAAAAAAATTTCCTTTAACGAAATAATAAAAAATCTAATGAAAATTATAAATTTGAAAGAATTTCGTAAATTTAGAAATAAAAAACCTCGAAATATTAGAGAAATATATAATCTTAATAATTCTGTTAGATTGAAAATCAGAGAGTTATGTATATAAGTTCATTGATGTTCAAAATACTCGCATATTCATTATTGATGATATTAAAGACCACATTCTTATACTCTGAGGTTGTAAATGATATCCAGGTAAGCGGAAATGATAGAGTTTCAAAAGAAACAGTAATTTTATTCAGTGAAATTAAAAAAGGTGATGACATTGGAAGTTCTGAATTAAATCAGTCTTTAAAAAAACTTTATGAAACAAATTTTTTTGAGGATGTAAAAATCTCAATAGACAATAAAGTTGTATTAATATCTGTTAAAGAGCTTCCTGTAATTCAATTAATTAAAATCAATGGTATAAAAAGAAAAGCAACAGTTGCTGAAATTAAAGAACTTATAAGTTTAAAGGAAAAAAATCCTTTTAATGAGTCCTCAATAAAAAGTGATCTTAATTTAATTCTCAATCTTTTTAAACAATCAGGTTATTATCTTGTTGATGCAAAAGTTAAGATTGAGAATAATAATGATGGTACGATAAATATTATTTATGACATTGATAGGGGTGAAAAAGCAACTATATCTAAAATTGAATTTATCGGTGACAAGAAATTTAAAGATAGAAAATTACATAGCATAATTACTTCTGAAGAAAGTAAATTTTGGAAATTTATCTCTAATAAAAAATATATAAATATTGAGCAAATAAATTTAGATAAAAGATTGTTAAAAAACTTTTATCTTAATAAAGGATATTATAATGTTGTAATAAATGATGCCTATTCTTCAATTATTAATGACCAAGAATTTATTTTGACTTTTAATATAGATGCAGGAAAAAAGTTTTTCTTTGGTGATTTATCTCTGATTTTGCCTGATGATTTTGATCCAAATAAGTTTAAAGATTTGAATAAAACACTTTTAAAACTAAAAGGAAAAAAATTCACACAAAATAATATAGAATCAATTTTAGATGAAATAGATAAAATAGCTTTATTAGAAAATTATGAATTTATAGATGCAAATGTTACAGAAACAGTCGATGATGATAAAATTAATTTTGAATTTGATATAATAGAAACCGAAAAAGTTTATGTTAAGAAAATTAATATTCTAGGGAACAATATCACCTCTGAAGAATTTATTAGAAATCAATTAATTGTTGATGAAGGTGATCCTTTTAACAAAATATTGCACAATAAATCAATTAATGAGTTAAAATCTAAAGGAATATTTGGATCAGTTACTTCTAGAATTATAGATACAGATGAAAATGACCAAAAAAACATTGATTTAATTATAGAGGAAAAAGCTACAGGTGAAATTTCAGCAGCAGCTGGTTTTGGAACTGATGGCACAAGTATATCACTTGGAATAGCTGAAAACAATTTTAATGGCAAAGGAATAAAACTAGTAGGTGATATCGCCCTAGGCCAAGATTCAATAAAAGGATCAATTGATTATGTTCATCCAAATTTTGCATATTCAGATAGAGCCCTAATAACTTCTTTAGAAAGCACTTCAAAAGATAAGTTGAAGGATTTTGGTTATAAGAGTTCTTTAAACAGAGTTTCTTTAGGAACAAGCTATCAACAATATGAAGATCTATACTTTTCCCCTTCTTTATCTATTTCGTCAGAATCTATTGAGACTACTAGTAGCGCGTCAACTGCATATAAAAAACAAGAAGGATCTTATTTCGATACACTTTTCAATTACAGATTATCATATGATAAAACAAATTCTCCATTTCAACCAACAGAAGGTTTCTATAGTTCTTTTTTTCAAGAATTACCTATCGCATCAGATCAACTGACAATTGTAAATGGATATCAAATTACTTTTTATAATGAATTAGCAGATGACTTAATAATTTCATCGGGCATATATGCACAAGCAGTTAATTCGCTGGAGAATGATAAAGATGTGAGGGTTTCAAAAAGATTATATGCTCCCCAAAGAAGGTTAAGAGGTTTTGAAACTGGTAAAGTTGGTCCTAAAGATGGTGATGATTTTGTAGGAGGAAATTATGTAGCAACAGCAAATATTTCTTCAACTATTCCATTTGTTCTTCAAACACTTGAAAATGCCGATCTTAAAGTATTTTTTGATATGGGTAATGTTTGGGGTGTAGATTATTCTAATTCAATAGACGAAAGTAATAAATTGAGAAGCTCAACGGGAGTAGCTTTAGAGATTTTATCACCTTTAGGTCCTTTATCATTTAGTATTGCAGAAACTATTACTAAAGCTTCAACTGATGTAACAGAGTCGTTTAGATTTCAACTTGGTACAACATTTTAATGTTTAAAAAATTTTTTTTAATAATATTTTTTGTTTTAATTACAATTAATGCATATAGTTTAGAAAAAATTATAATTGTTGATGTTGATTATTTATTAAATAAATCAAAAGCTGGAACTAACATTCAAGAACAATTAAAGAAAAAAAATGATAATCGTATTAAAAAATTAAAATCAAAAGATAAAGAATTTAAAGATAAAGAAAGTAAGCTTATTGCTCAAAAAAATATTTTATCTAAGGAAGATTTTAAAAACAAAGCTGATGCCTTAAAGAAAGAAATAATTAATTTTAATTCTAATAATAAAAAGGAACTTGATTTGACTCAAAAAAAAAGAAATGAAGCAGTTTCAAAATTACTAGTAGAAATTAATAAATTATTAATTGACTATTCAAAAAAAAATGAAATCTCGATGATACTAGATAAAAAAAATGTAATAATAAGTAAAAATGAAAACGATATAACCGAAGAAATACTCGGTCTTTTAAATAATAAAGTATCCAAAATTAAAGTAGATTAAATGACTGTTCTAAGCAAACAAGATATAATCAATTTACTTCCACATAGAGAACCTATGCTTTTAATTGACGAGTTAAGAGATATAAAAAAATTGCATTCTGCTACTGCAATTATGTATGTTAAAAAAGATGGTTTTTATGTTCAAGGACATTTCCCCGATCAACCTGTCATGCCAGGAGTTTTGATAGTTGAGGCTTTTGGTCAATCAGCAGCAGCTTTAACAGCTCATGGAATAGATAAAGAAACGTATGAGAATAAATTAGTTTTTTTAATGAGTGTAGAAAAAGCTAGATTTAGAAACCCAGTAATTCCAGATTGTAAGTTAGAACTAAAAATTGAGGCAATTCGTTCACATGGCAGGGTTTGGAAATATAAAGGTGAAGCATTTGTTGAAGGAAAAAAAATGGCAGATGCTCAATGGTCAGCTACAATAGTCGATAGAAAATAATTAGTAATAATAGTTGATACATAGATTGCCAAATTTTTTGGTAAATACTTTTAAATGTTAAATCCTTTTTTTAAAAATATTGGTCCTTTAAATATTGAAAAATTATTGGTTAAGGTTGGTATTGAAAATAAAGAAAAGTTTAGAAAAGATAAAATTTACAACGTTTCTGATTTAGCAAGTGCAACAAATAAAGATTTAACTTTTTTTCATTCACAAAACTACTCTGAATTAGCCTCTAAAACCAAAGCCTCGTATTGCATAACCTTAGATAGTCTCTCACATTTTTTACCTAAAACCTGTAAAAAAATAATTGTTCAAAATGTTTTATTAACAATGGCAAAAGTTACAAAAGAATTTTATCCAAATTCTGTTGTGGATGAATTCGATAGTACTGTAAAAGATATTTCTAAGACCATTTTTAAAAAGAAAGTTAAATATGGTAAAAATGTTCTAATAGGTAAAAATGTAAAAATAGGAAAAAATTGTTTAATCGGGCATAATTCAATAATTGAAAAAAATGTAATTATCGGCTCTAATTGTTCAATTGGATCTAATGTAATTATAAGAAATACAATTATCAAAGATAGTGTAAATATTTTAGATGGTTGTGTAATAGGAAAAAAAGGTTTTGGTTTTTTTCCTAACCAAAAAAAAAATATAAGATATCCCCATATTGGAATTGTAGTTATAAATGATAATTGTGAAATTGGGTGTAGTTCAACAATCGATAGAGGCTCATTATCAAATACAATAATTGGTAAAAATACTTTTCTCGATAATCAAATTCATATTGCTCACAATAATAAGATTGGAGATAATTGTATTATAGCTGGTCAAGTTGGTTTTGCTGGAAGTTCTACTTTGGGAAATAATGTAATGATTGGAGGTCAAGCAGGAATTTCCGGTCATCTTAAAATTGGAAATAATGTTCATATAGGTGGTGGTAGTGGAGTAATAAAAGATATTACAGATAATACAAAAGTAATGGGCTATCCAGCTAAAAATTTAAGAGAATTTATTAAAGATAATAGATGATACACAAAACAGCAATTATAGATAAAAAAGCAAAAATTAATTCAAGTGTTGAAATAGGACCATATGTAGTAATAGGGCCCGATGTTGAAGTAGATGAAGGAACAAAAATTCAGTCCCATGTAAATATAAGTGGACATACGAAAATTGGAAAAAACAATAAAATTTTTCCATTTGCATCGATAGGTAACGATCCACAAGATTTAAAATATAAAGGAGAGAATACTAAACTCGAAATAGGTGATGGAAACACAATAAGAGAATATACAACATTAAACACCGGAACTGTGGGTGGAGGAGGAGTTACGAAAATTGGTAATAATTCCTTATTAATGATAGGTGTTCATATTGCACACGATTGTATAATAGGTAACAATGTTGTAATTGCCAATAGTGCAGCTATAGCGGGTCATGCTGAAATAGGCGACTCAGTTATAATTGGCGGTAATTGTGGTGTTCAACAATTTACAAGAATTGGAAAACTTGCAATGATTGGTGGTATGACAGGTGTATCTAGAGATGTCATACCTTATGGACTTTCTTTAGGAAATCGTAATTATCTTGATGGTATTAACATTATCGGACTTAGAAGAAATAAGATTTCTAATAAAGATATAATTTGTTTAACTGATGCTTATAAAGAAATATTTAAAACAGAAAGTTTGAATGAAAACTTATCAAAATTAAATGGAAATTTTAAAGATAATATTTTTGTTCAAGAAATAATAAACTTTATAAATAAGGATAAAAAAAGACCAATTTGTACACCTTATTCAAAATAAAATGATAGGTCTCTTTCTTGGAAAAACAGATTTTCCCAAAAAAATACTTAATAAATTAAAAAAAAAAAAGATAAAATACTTTATTATAGATCTAACAAAAAAGAATATTTTCAAAAAAGACAAAAATTCACATTTAATTAATATAGGTAGATTTGGTCAGATACTAAATATGATCAATGAAAAAAAATGTAAAAAAGTCATATTTGCTGGAAAAATTGATAAGCCAAAAATCTCAAAATTAAGACTAGATGTTAAGGGTATTTATTATTTACCGAGGATCATAAAAGCAGCAAAACTTGGTGATGCTGCAATTTTGAAAGAATTAATAAAAATTTTAGGTGAAAATAAGATTAGAGTAATAAAATCAAATTTTTATAACCCTGAATTAACATTGTCAAAAGGTAATTATACAAAAACAAAACCTTCTAAATTAAGTATCGTAAATATTAAAATTGGAATAGATAATTTAAAAAAGATTAATGCTTATAATCATGTACAGGGTTTAATTGTTAGAAATAAAAAGATTATTTCAAGAGAGACTATGAAGGGTACAAAAAAAATGATTTTATCTATAAAAAAAGATAGAAATAATCCTGGAATATTAATTAAATTTCCTAAAAAAAAACAAGATTTAAGAGCTGATTTGCCAACTATAGGTCTTGATACTTTAAAAGATTGTAAAAAAGTAGGTATTAATGGAATTGTTTTAAAATCTAAGCAAAATATTTTTTTGGATAAAGAAAAATCTATTAAATTCGCAAATAAAAATAAAATTTTTATAAATATAATATGAAAAAAAAAATATTTATCATAACAGGCGAGGCTTCAGGTGATAAATTAGCATCAACTGTAATTTCTAAACTTAAACAATATAATGATAATATTGATTATCTTTCAGTAGGAGGATCAAATCTTTCCAAATTAGGAATAAAATCAATTTTTGATTTAAAAGACATAACGTATATTGGTTTTACAAGTGTTATTTTAAATATTTTAAAGATTAAAAAAAAGATTGATTTTACTGTAAATGAAATTCTTAATTTTGACCCAGATATAATCTTTAGTGTCGATAGTCCTGATTTTACTCTAAGAGTTTCTGAAAAAGTTAAAAAGATAAAATCTAATATTAAAATTATTCATTATGTAGCTCCTCAAGTTTGGATCTGGAGAGAAAATAGAGTTAAAAAATTCAAGAAATTTGTTGATCATTTCTTATTATTATTTGATTTTGAAAAAAAATTTTTTGACAAAGAAAATATTAAGAATACTTTTGTAGGTCACCCATTACTAGAAAAAAATAATTCTAAAATTGATATATCAAATATTTCAAAAGGAAAAAAAATTATTTCTCTTTTTCCTGGCAGTAGATTATCTGAATTAAAAACACTTTTTCCAATTTTGGTAGATTTTGTTAAATTAATGAATAAAAAATTTAATGAATATATTTTCATTTTTCATACAACTGATGAAAATAAAAATTTTATAAATGCTAAGTTAAATAATTTTCATTTAGAAAACGTCGAAGTTATTTCTGATAAAGACATTAAATCTGAAATTTTATTAAATTCAATTTTTGCAGTTGCAAAATCTGGCACAGTTTCACTTGAAATTTGTAATGCTAGAGTCCCATCAATTATAATATATAAGATTAATTTTATTAATTTCATAATTATGAAATTTTTAGTTAAGGTCAATTTTGCAAATATAATTAATATTATAAATAATAGAGAGATTATTCCTGAACTTCTACAAAATGAATGCAATTCAAAAGAAATATTCAAATCCGTCAAATATTTTTTAAAAAATCCAAATTTTGCAAAAAAACAAGTTGAGGATTGTACTCGAACGCTAGAACAAATTAGATCCAAAACATCATCAAGCGAAGAGGCTGCAAAAATATTAAGTGAATACCTTGTTACTTAATCTTTTACTTACTTCTTCTTGACCAAGAGAAATTATAATATCATAAATACCTGGTCCAAATTTAGATCCAGTTAAGGCAATCCTTAAAGGCTGCCCAACTCCTTTAAAATTCGTATTATGTGATTTAATAAGTTCATTTATAATTGGTTCTAAATTTTCTCTAGTTATTTGATCTATTTTTGAAAATTGAGCACTGAAATCAGAAATGACTTTTTTAGCACTATTATCAATTAATTTAATATCATCTTGATTAAAAATAACCTCATTTACCATTATGTATTGACCATTATTAAATATATCTTCTAGAGTTTTAGCTTTATTTTTTAAGAAAATTAAAGATTTTTTAATCTTATCTTTTTTATCTGATTTAATTTCAGTTTTATATAATTTTGAGTAAGTGGTTAGTTGATCAAACAAATAATTTTCATTCATATTTTTAATATAATGTTCATTCATTGATAAAATTCTGCTCATATCCAGCTTTGATGGAGACTTTCCAATTCCCTCAAGATTAAAAAATTTAATACTTTCGTCTAAAGTAAATATTTCTTTATCTTTGTAAGACCACCCTAATCTAAGAAGATAATTTCTTAGAGCATCTGGTATAATACCAATTTTTGAGTAATCATCTAATGTAGAGGCCTTATCTCTTTTTGAAAGTTTTTTTCCTTCAATTGTGTGTATCAAGGGTATGTGAGCGAAAGAGGGCAGCTCCCATTTCATTGCTTCATAAATTTGTATTTGTTTGAAAGTGTTGATTTTATGATCATCACCCCTAATAATATGTGTCATATTCATCTGGTGGTCGTCAACAGATGCTGATAAATTATAAGTTGGAGTTCCATCATTTCTTAAAATTACAAAGTCCTCAATTGTATTATTATCAATTTCAACATTACCTTGAACTAAATCTTTTAAAATAGAAGTTCCTTCTATTTTACTTTTAAATCTTATTACAGGTTTAATATTTTTAGGAGCATCAGACTCTTTTTTATCTCTCCATCTTCTATCATAAATATAAGGAATTTTTTTTTGTCTTGCTCTTTTTTTTTGTTCTTCTATTTCTTCACCTGAGCAATAACATTTATATGCATGGCCGTTTTTAAGTAATTCATTTGCAATCTTTATGTGATCTTTAATTTTTTTTGATTGTATATATTCTTCTCCATCATAGTTAATACCAATCCATTTAAGAGATTTAACAATTTGATCTTTATATTCGTCTTTTGATCTTTCTTTATCTGTGTCTTCTATTCTTAGATAAAAATCACCTTCTTGGTTTTTAGAATATAACCAATTAAATAATGCTGTTCTCACACCACCAATATGTAAAGGTCCAGTAGGAGATGGAGCAAATCTTGTTGCTACTTTTTTCATTAAAATTTTTTAGACTATTTTACTAGAAGTTTCTATATAAAGATACTAAAACACCTTGAACTTTTACTCTATCAGGACCAAAAATTTTAGTTTCGTAGTTTTTATTTGCACTTTCAAGTGCCACAACTTTACCCTTTTTTCTAATTCTTTTTAGCATAGCTTCATGATCATCAATCAATGCAACAACTATTTTTCCATTATCAGCGTTATCAGTTCGTTTTATAATAACAGTATCACCCTCATTAATACCCGCTTCAATCATTGAGTCTCCTTGAACTTTAAGACCAAAATAATCACCATTTTTTTCTAAGTTACTAGGCAATGGAATTCTTGAAACCTCATTTTGAATAGCTTCTACGGGTGTTCCAGCAGCTATTTTTCCTAAAACAGGTACTTCCACATCATCAGACATAGGTTTATCTTCATCTAAGCCTCCCTTAATAACGCTTGGTGAAAAACTGTTATAAATATCATTTGCTGAAGCTGTTTCTGGTAATTTAATCACTTCTAAAGCTCTTGCCTTATGAGCAAGTCTTTTAATAAATCCTCTTTCCTCCAATGCACTGATTAATCTATGAATTCCTGATTTAGACTTTAAATTTAGTGACTCTTTCATTTCCTCATAGGAAGGTGATACACCAGAGCTTCTCAACTTCTTGTTGATAAATAAAAGTAGGTTTTTTTGTTTTTTAGTTAGCATAAGAACAAATATCGTACAAATTCTGTTCTATAAAAGTTCTCTACAATTCACAATAGTAAAAAAAGCTAATAAAATAGGGGATTATTTGTCTAAAGAACAGAAAAAATAGAATTATTTTCTAAATCTTTCAAAAGTGATTCACCAATTAAAAAAGTTTTAATTGAGGTCTTCTTAGATAATTCCAGTAACTCATCCTTTGTTTTAATTCCACTTTCAGAAATTAAAGGACCTTGATGATTAACTAAAACATTATGAATATCAAAAGTTGTATTTATGTCAGTTTTCAAAGTTTTTAAATCTCTATTATTTATCCCTATCAAAGCATTTTTGAATTTAAGAGCTTGTTTAGCTTCTTCAACAGTGTGCACTTCGACTATAACAGACATATTTAATTTTAATGCCTCTTCATACAAATCATTTGCTAGGCTTTCATTAACACCAGCTAAGATAATTAATATTGCATCAGCTCCATAACTTTTTGCTAAAGGTATCTGAAATTTATCTACAAAAAAGTCTTTACATAGAATTGGTAAATTAACTTTTTGTTTAATCTTACTAATATGCATCATATTTCCTAAAAAAAAATCCTCTTCAGTTAATACTGATAAACAAGAAGCTTTATTATCATTATATATATTAGCTATTTTAACAGGATCGTAATCTTCAATAATTATACCCGCGGAGGGACTAGCTTTTTTTATCTCCGCAATAATTGAAAATTTATTTTTTTTAATGTTATTTTCAATTTTTTCTTTAAAATTAATAAATGTTTTATTTATATTAATTAATTGGTCTAATGAGTCTAGTGGAATAGTTTTTTTTAGGTTTACTATTTTTTCACTTTTCTTTTTAATTATTTTTTCAAGAATATTTTCAGTCATTTTGAATTTTTTTTAAATGTTTAACAACATTTTTGGACAAAATGTGTTCTCTTGCATTATTATATGCATCATTAAAATTTTGATGAGATTCATTTACTATCAATCCTGCCGCAGCATTTAAGCATACAGCTTTAGAAAAATCATTATCCTCACCTTTAAATATGTTAGTCATTTTTTCTGCATTGAATTTTGCATCATCACCAACAAGATTATCAAATTTATCTGCATTGATATTTAACTCTTTAGGATCAATAACAATTTCAGAAATTTTATTATCTTTTAATTGAATAACATTCGTTTTAGCATAAGGCGAAATTTCATCTAATCCATCTTCACTATTTACAATCCATGCAAATTTAATATCTAAATTATTTAAAGCATTTGCAAATATTTTTAAAAGTTTTTTATCAAAAACACCAACTACTTGTTTTTTTACTAAAGCTGGACTGCTTAAAGGTCCTATCATATTGAATATAGTTCTTTTACCAATTTTCTTTCTAGTTGGACCAACAAATCTCATCGCACTATGATAATTTGGTGCAAACATAAATCCAAAATTATTTTTATTTATTTGGGTCTCTATATCATTTGGTTCTAAATTAATTTTAATATTTAATGCTTCTAAAACATCACCTGATCCACACTTAGAAGATACGGCCTTATTTCCATGCTTTGCCACCTTAACACCCATACTTGCAAGTAATAATGCAGATGCTGTTGATATGTTAAGTGTATTCATACCATCTCCACCAGTACCACATGTATCAACACAATTTTCCACATTTACTCTTTTAGACTTATTTCTAAGCACAAAAACACCACCAGCTATTTCATCTGAAGCCTCACCCTTAGCTGATAAAAGTGTCAAAAAATCAAATATTTCTTGATCTTCTGCTTTACCCTCCATTAATAATTCAAAAACTGCTTTACTTTCCTCAAAAGATAAATTTTCTTTATTCTTAATTTTTTCTATGAATTGTTTCATAAATCTTAAATTCTAATAAAGTTTTTTAAAATTTTAATACCTATCTTTGTTTTAATACTTTCAGGGTGAAATTGCACTCCATGAACATGGTATTTTTTATGCCTTACACCCATTATTAAACCATCTTTAGTTTCAGCAGTAATTTCAAGATCCTTGGATAACGATTTTTTATCAATAATTAGACTATGATAACGAGTTGCTTCAAAAGTTTCAGGAAGATTTCTCAATAAACCTTTTCTTTTGGATATTATTTTACTTGTTTTTCCATGCATGAGTTTTTTTGCCTGGATAATTTTAGAGCCAAATACCTGACCTATTATCTGATGTCCCAAGCAAACACCCAATATAGGTATTCTTTTATATAAAGATTTTACAATTTTAAGACAATTCCCAGATTGATTCGGATTCCCTGGTCCAGGAGAAATTACAATTTTATTATATTTTCTTTTAAAAATTTCATTAGAAGTAATTTGATCATTTCTTATCACATCAACATGAACTTTTAACGAAGATAGATAATGATAAAGATTAAAAGTAAAACTATCGTAATTATCAATTAAAATTATTTTTTTCATCTTAATGCATTTATTAAAGCTTTTGCTTTGTTCACTGTTTCTTCATATTCTTTCAAAGGTTTACTATCAGCAACAATTCCAGCACCAGCCTGAACATAAAATTTATTATTTTTAGCAATAGCTGTTCTTAAGGCTATACATGTATCAAATTCCCCATTAGCAGAAAAATATCCTATACCGCCTGCATAAACTTTTCTTTTAGTTTTTTCTAATTCATCAATTATTTCCATAGCCCTTATTTTAGGTGCTCCAGAAACTGTTCCTGCTGGGAAACCAGCTAAAAGTGTTCTAAGTTTTGAAAATTTGTTATTATATTTGCCCACCACATTTGAAACGATATGCATTACATGAGAATATTTTTCAATTATGAAGCTTTCAGTAACTTTAACAGAATTAATTTTTGAAACTTTTCCTGCATCGTTTCTACCTAAGTCTAAAAGCATTAAATGTTCTGAAAGTTCTTTTTTATCTTTTAATAGATCTCTTTCATAAAAATGATCATCTTTAGCAGTCTTTCCTCTAGGTCTTGTTCCCGCGATTGGTCTTACTGTAATTTTGTTTTCTCTAAGTCTTACTAATATTTCTGGACTTGCACCAATTATTTGAAAGTCTTTAAAATTAAAAAAAAACATAAATGGAGAAGGATTTGTTACTCTAAGTTTTTTATATATATCTATAGGTTTTTTGGTCAACTTTGCTTCAAATCTCTGGCTTAATACTACCTGAAAAATATCTCCTAATTTAATATATTCTTTTGCTTTTTTAACCATAGATAAAAATTTATTTTTAGATGTATTTGATTTAATCTTAATATTGTTAGAATTTTGTTTTGTTTTTTTGGTTATATCTTTAATTGAAGATTGAATTAATAACTTAAAAAGATTGGAATTAATTTCCTCATATTTTTTTTGATAATTATTTATTTTTTCGTCTTTAAAAATATTACATATATAAAATATTTCTTTTTTAAGATTGTCATGAATTACGAGTGTCCTTGGACGTAAAAGTCTTACATCTGGTAAATTTAAATCATTGCTACAACTGTTTGGAATTTTTTCTATATATCTAATAGAGTCATATGAAAAATATCCAGATATAAGTGAACAAATTTTTGGTAAATTTTTTGGAGTTTCAAATTTGAAATCTTCAATTATTTTTTCAATTAAATGTTCTGGTTTATCGTTTAATTTTATTTTTTTATTTTCTCTTATTAGATAAGAATTTTTATTGTTAAATTCCCAGATTTTATCAGGGTTTTTTCCAAAAATAGTATATCTACCTCTGATTTTTCCTTTTTCCACTGACTCAAATATAAAACTATTTTTTTCATTTAAGAAATTATCAATAAGATTTAAAATTTCTTCATCATCTTTAATTTTTTTAGATGTATATATTATTTGATTTTTATTGTTTCTATGTCGAAACTTAAATTCTTTGAAGCTTCGATTAATTTTCATTTAAAGAAATTTTTTACTCGTTCTATTGTTTTTTGGTTTAATATGATATCATATTTATTGCTTAATAATAAATCATAAGATTTCAAAATATTTTGTTTTTCATTTGAATTTTGTTTGTTAAAATAGTCTCTAAAAATTTTATCCTCTAAATTTATTGTTTGTTTCTCAATATTTTTCACTTTTGCTAGATATATATTATTTTTCTCATCATTAATTAATGTAAAAGAATTTATTGGTAATGAATACAATAATTCCACTGCATTAATTTCAAATTTTTTATTATCTTTAATAGAGCTTAATTTTATTGAATTTATATTATTTTTTCCAATTTTAAGAAATTCATTGTCATCAAATTCTCCATTATTAATTTTTTCTAAAAGTTTATTATTATATTCAAATATATTTTTTTGATATAATAACTGAGTAATTTCATCTTTGGTTTCGTTGTCATTTAGATCTGGTATTCTTTGTTCTATATTATTAATTTTATAAAGTATAAAATTGTTTTCTAACTCAAATATATCAAATTTATTATTTCTTAATTCAAAAATTTTTTTTTCAATTTCTTTTTTTTTGTTTGAAAATCTAAAATTTTTTATATTTACAGACTCTATATTCAAATCTGACACAATTTGTCTAAATTCTATTTCATTAGAAATATCTATTTCAATTTTGTCAATTTTGTCAAAAAATGCTTGATTAAATTCATCTAAACCAACTAAATTTTTTGGATTAAGAATTGCATAATCAAAATCCAAATATTCGATTTTTAATTCTTTTTCATTCTCTTTGATAAAATTATTTAAATCATTATCACTAATATTTTCTTTTTTATTATAAAGACCTTCTAAGTTTATGTATTCAATTTCAATTTTTTTATTTTCTTCTTCAAATAATTTTTTTATTAAGAATGTTGGTGATTTAGTGCCTGCTCCTATGTACTCAAATAAATCTTTTTGTAATTCTCTTTTTTTTAATCTTAATTCAAAACCAGGTGCTGTTTGATTGTTTTCTAAAAGAAATTTTTCATACTTTATTCTTTCAAAATTACCATTATCATCCAGAAAATTTTTATTTGATTTAATTTCATTTAATAGAGTGTTTTCCGAAATAATGAAATTTATATCTTTAATTTCTAAATCTAATAAAGTTTGTGAAATTAAACCTGATAATAATTCTTGAATTATATTATTTTCTAAATTATCTCTCACATATTGTTGAGGAATTTTTGAACTATTTAAATAATCAATAAATTCCTGTGTTGATATATTTGTTTTATTAACTCTAGCTAAATTATTAGTGTTACCACCACTAAACATACTGCCCATACCCCAAAAAACAAAAGGTATAATCATTATAAAAACTAGTAAGCCAGCAAATTTAGTTTTTGCAAAATTTCTAAAACTACCTATCATTACTCTATAAATTTATTGATCTATAAAAAGCAAAGCTATAGATTAAAATTTAGCAGATGACAAATAAATATATGTATTTTGTAGCTAATTGGAAAATGTTTGGTAACTTAAAGTCAATAAATACATTAGATAAAGTTATCAAATTTTCAAAATCTAAAGAAATTAAGAAAGGTAGATTAATTTACTGCCCTCCAAATACTTTAATTGGATCTTTTTATAAAAAATTTCAAAATTGCCTAATAGATATAGGTGCACAAAATTGCCATGAGAGTGATCATTATGGATCTCACACAGGCTTTGTGAATTCAAAAATGTTAAAGAGTGTTGGAGCAAATTACGTAATATTAGGTCATTCTGAAAATAGGAAAAAAGGTGAAAACGACAAATTAATAAATCTTAAAATTAAAAGTGCAATAAATGCTAAACTGAAAGTAATTTTTTGCATTGGAGAAACATTATCTGAAAAGAAAAAAAGTAAAACGAAATCAATTTTGTCAAAACAAATTAATGTTGGTTTAAATAAAATAAAAAAAAAATCTAATATATTTATTGCCTATGAACCAGTCTGGTCGATTGGAACTGGTAAAATTCCAAAAAATAAAGATTTAGAAAAAATTGTACAATTTATCAAAAGTAAATTTAAAGGAAAATCACCAAAAATTTTATATGGTGGATCAGTTAACCCTCAAAATATAAATGATTTAAAAAAGATAAATAATCTTGACGGTTTTTTAATAGGTGGAGCTTCTCAAAATGCAAAAAAATTTATTGATATAGTTAAAAAAACATATAGTTAATCCTCATGGAAAACATTTTATTAATCTTTAACATCATATTAGCTATAATCTTAGTTTTGTTAGTTTTAATGCAAAAGTCTGAAGGTGGAGCTTTAGGTATAGGTGTTTCCCAAGAAAGTTTTATGTTTTCAAGGACTGCAGGTAACTTTATGACCAAAGCAACTGCTATAGTAGCAACATTGTTTATTATCTGTAGTTTGGCATTAACCATCATTTCTAGAGGAGATTTAACTCCAACCTCATCAGTTTTGGATACTGTAGAGGAAAAAAATGAGGATATGCCTTCTATTCCAGAAAATAATAATTAATACTTTTCAATTACTTTTTTATTCGCTATAAGATAATTCCATGGCGCGATTTATTTTTGTCACGGGCGGCGTGGTTTCATCTTTAGGAAAAGGTCTCTCTTCAGCTTCTTTAGCTTATCTCCTGCAGTCAAGAGGTTACAAAGTAAGATTAAGAAAACTAGATCCATATTTAAATGTTGACCCAGGAACAATGAGCCCATTCCAACATGGTGAAGTTTTTGTAACAGATGATGGTGCTGAAACAGATTTAGATTTAGGCCATTACGAAAGATTTTCAGGAGTAACTGCAAAAAAGACCGACAACATTACAACAGGAAAAATTTATAGTGATGTTCTTAAAAAAGAGAGAAAAGGTGAATATTTAGGTAAAACAGTTCAGGTTATTCCGCATATCACAGATAGAATTAAAGAATTTATTAAGCACGACACATCAAAAGAAGATTTTGTTATTTGTGAAATTGGAGGAATTGTAGGCGATATAGAAAGCCTTCCATTTGTTGAAGCTATAAGACAGTTTTCTAATGATGTTGGAAAAAAAAATACTTTATTCATCCATCTGACATTAGTTCCCTATTTAAGAGCCTCGGATGAAATTAAAACTAAACCTACACAACACTCTGTAAAGGAATTAAGAAGTATTGGTGTTCAGCCTGATATTATAATTTGTAGATCAGAAAGACCCATCCCTTTAGAACATAGAAAAAAAATATCTTTATTTTGCAATGTTGATATTGATAATGTGATCGAAACAGTTGATGTTAAAACTATTTATGAAGCACCGATTAGTTTTGCAAGAGAAAAATTAGACGTTCAGGTTTTAAATTATTTTAAACTTAAGTCTAAAAAATCTAATAATTTAACACCGTGGAAAAAAATAACTAAAATTGTACTTGATACAAAGAAACAAGTTAACATTGCAATCATAGGAAAATATGTTGAATTAAAAGATGCTTATAAATCCTTAGATGAGGCACTTACACATGGAGGAATTGCTAATAATCTTAAGGTAAATTTAGTAAGAATTGACTCTGAAAAATTAAAATTTTCAGAAATAAAAAGCAATCTTCAAGATGTTTCAGGAATTTTAATACCAGGTGGATTTGGCAAGAGAGGAACCTCAGGAAAAATAGAAGCTATTAAATATGCAAGAGTTAATAAAATTCCATTCCTTGGAATTTGCTATGGTATGCAAATGGCTATTATTGAATTCGCGAAAAATCAGCTTAAAATTAAAAAAGCAACTTCTTCTGAATTTGATAAAACAGGCGTACATATTATTGGGTTAATGAATGAATGGGAAAAAAGTGGAAGAAAAGTTAAAGGCACAGACAAAGATCTTGGTGGAACAATGAGACTTGGTTCTTATGATGCAATCTTAAAAGAAAACACAAAGATTAAAAGTATTTATAAATCTAGATTAATCAAAGAAAGACATAGACATAGATATGAAGTGGATATTTCATTTAAAGAAAAATTTGAAAATAAAGGATTAATATTTTCTGGTTTATCCCCAGATAATAAGCTTCCAGAGATAATTGAACTTAAAAATCATCCTTGGTTTATAGGAGTTCAATTTCATCCTGAATTTAAATCTAGACCTTTGTCCCCACATCCATTATTCTCATCTTTTATCAAAGCAGCAAAAAATCATAAATGAGTGCTATTAAAGTAAACTGTCAAAATATAGAAATTTCAAATAACAATAAGATTTGTATTATTGCGGGTCCTTGCCAGCTTGAAACTGAACAACATGCTATGGATATGGCGGGAAAAATTAAAGAGGTTACTTCAAAATTTGATTTAGGATTTATATACAAAACTTCATTTGATAAAGCTAACAGAACAAGTTTAAAAGGAAAAAGAGGAGCAGGCTTGGATGCATCTCTACCAGTTTTTGATAAAATTAAAAAAGAATTAGATGTACCAATTCTAACTGATGTTCATAATGCTGAACAATGTAAGATTGTTGCAAATCATGTTGATGTTTTGCAGATACCAGCATTTCTTTGCAGACAAACTGATTTATTAATTGCTGCAGCTAAAACTAACAAAATTATAAATGTAAAAAAAGGTCAGTTTCTAGCACCATGGGATATGGTTAATGTAACTAAAAAAATTTCAGAGTCCGGAAATGATAAAATATTAGTGACCGAAAGGGGGGCAAGTTTTGGCTATAACACTTTAGTATCAGACATGAGATCTTTACCCATTATGGCAAAGAATGGTTATCCAGTAATTTTTGATGCAACTCACTCAGTACAACAACCAGGGGGTCAAGGTGAAAAGAGTGGAGGCCAAAGAGAGTTTGTTGAATATTTATCAAGAGCTGCAGTTGCAGTTGGAGTTGCAGGGGTTTTTATTGAAACTCATCAAGATCCAGATAATGCTCCTTCTGATGGACCTAACATGGTTCCATTAAATAAATTAGAAGATCTTTTGAAACAACTAAACGATATTGACAATCTTATTAAAAATTAAGTGAGTAAAATTCTTAAAGTTAAAGCAAGACAAGTTTTTGACAGTAGAGGAAATCCAACTGTTGAAGCAGAAGTTTATGTTAAAAATCAAAGTGCTAAAGCTATATGTCCATCTGGTGCATCTACAGGGACTCATGAAGCACATGAAAAAAGAGATATTAAAAATAAAAAGTATTTAGGTAAAAGTGTTTTTTCATCAGTCAATTTAATTAACACCAAAATATCAAAAGCACTTAGAAACAAAAATATACATGATCAAGAAAGAATAGATGCAACACTTATTAATTTAGATGGAACAAGACAAAAAATAAAACTAGGCGCTAATACTATTTTAGCTGTATCCATGGCTGCTAAAAAATTGTCTGCAAAAATTAAAAAAATGCCTCTTTATAAATCTTTTTTTGTAACAAAAAACTTTCAACTTCCTTTCCCATTAATGAATATTATTAACGGTGGAGCTCATGCTAATAACGGTCTTAGAATTCAAGAATTTATGATTAGACCAGATAAGGCTAAATCTTTTTCTGAGGCAATGAGAATTTCTTATTTAGTTATTAAAAACCTAAATAAGCTGATCAAAGCTAAAGGTTTATCAACATCAGTTGGTGATGAAGGTGGATTTGCTCCAATGATTAATAGCAACAATCAAGCTTTAGATCTGATTGTTTTAGCAATTAAAAAATCTGGATTTAAAAATGGCAAAGATGTTTCAATTTGTTTGGACGTTGCAGCAAATGAATTATTTAAAAAGGATAAATATTCTATTCATTCAAAAAAATATATTTCAGTAGAAAAATCCATTACTGAATATAAAAAAATGATAAATAAATATAAAATTAAATCTATTGAGGATCCATTTGCAGAAAATGATTGGACCTCATGGAATAAGTTAATGAAAGCAACTAATAAAATCCAGATAGTTGGAGACGATCTTTATGTAACAAATTTAGAAAGATTAAAAAAAGGTTTTCTAAACTTATCTTCCAATTCTATTTTAATTAAATTAAATCAAATTGGAACAGTTACTGAAACTCTTGAAGTTATTAAGTTTGCACAAAATATTGGATTTAAAACAATCATTTCTCACAGATCAGGAGATAGTGAGGATACATTTATAGCTGATTTAGCAGTTGGAACTAACTCCAACCAAATAAAAACTGGATCTTTAGCCAGATCAGAGAGAGTAGCCAAATATAATCAATTAATACGTATTGAAGAAAAACTTGGAAAAAGAGCAAGAATGAATAAGATTCAATAATGCTCAAAAGATTAAAAAAAAACTATTTTTTATTAATTTCAACTTTTTTGATTTTGTATTTCTTTTTTAATCTTTTATCAGGTCAAAGAGGCCTTATTTCATATTTTGAAAAAAAACAAACTTTAGAAAGTCTCCAAAATGAAGAAATTTTGATAATTAACCAAATAAATGACTTGGATTTTAAAAATTCATTATTAAGTGACAATCTAAATCTTGATTATATTGAAACTTTAATTAGAGAAAGATTTTTATTTGGAAAAAAAAGTGAAAAAATTTATATAATTAAAAATAATGAGTGAAAAAATTAGACCTAGACATCCTGAAAAAGTAAAGAATCCAATTAGTCCAATAAAAAAAAAACCTGATTGGATTAGATCAAAGTTAAGCAACAGTAAGGAATTTTTTTTAACAAAAACTATTGTAAATAAAAATAATCTTGTGACAGTTTGTCAGGAGGCTAATTGCCCAAATATAACTGAGTGTTGGAGCAAAAGACATGCAACATTCATGATAATGGGAGATACATGCACAAGAGCATGTGCTTTTTGTGATGTTAAAACAGGTAAGCCAGGCAAACTAGATGAACTTGAGCCAATAAAGATTTCTCAAGCCGTTAAAAAATTAGATTTAAAGCATGTTGTAATTACTTCGGTAGATAGAGATGATTTAGATGATGGTGGTTCAAATCATTTCTATGAAGTAATAAATCAAATTAGAAAAACCAATCCTAAAACAACTATAGAAGTTTTAACACCGGATTTTTTAAGAAAAGGAGATTCTTATAAAAAAGTATTAGAGGCTAATCCTGATGTTTTTAATCATAACATTGAGACTGTGCCTAGTCTTTATTTAAAAGTTAGACCTGGTTCAAGATATTTTGCTTCTCTTGAACTTTTAAAAAATGCAAAAAAAATTAATAAAAAAGTTTTCACTAAATCAGGAATAATGGTTGGATTAGGTGAAAGCAGAGATGAAATTTTACAAGTAATGGATGATTTAAAATCTGCTGATGTGGATTTTTTAACTATTGGACAGTATCTTCAACCATCTGTAAAACATTTTCCTTTAGATAGATATTACACTCCTGAAGAATTTGAAGATTTAGGAGATATTGCAAAATCTAAAGGATTTTTATTAGTTTCTTCATCTCCTTTAACAAGATCTTCATATCATGCAGACGAAGATTTTGCTAAACTCCAACAAAATAGAATAAACCGCCATTAATGCCAAAAGCATCAGTTAAGCGATTAATTGAATGTAAAAAAAAGGATTTAATCGAATTAGTTTTGGATATTGAAAAATATCCAGAATTTGTCCCATTTTGTTTTGATGCAAAAATATACGAAAATAAAAATAAAGGTGATTTAACAAAAATAATAGCAGATTTAACAATTGGTAAGGGTCCTTTTAAAGATACTTATAAAAGTGATGTCGTCTTTAATAAAAAGACAGACTCCATATTTGTTAAAAACATAGAAGGACCTTTAAATCATCTTTCAAATAATTGGATATTTCTTGATAAAAAAAATGGAATTACAGAAGTTACTTTTGATATTGATTTTGAAATTAAAAATAAATTTTTAAATTCTTTAATGGTCATTTCTTTTCAATTTGGTTTAGAAAAAATCGCTGATGCTTTTCAGAAAAGGGCTGAAGAGTTATTTGGCAATTCTAAGAATTAAGTTTAAAGCCTTTTTAACAGCAGCTTTCTGTATAGATGATCTTTTTTTATCTTTAAATAAGCACTTATTTATATGTATTTTTTTACCTCTTTTAACTCCAATATAAACCAAACCTATAGGTTTTTGTTTAGTACCACCTTTAGGTCCTGCAATACCAGTTATTGAAACACTGATATTAGCTTTAGATATTTTAGATAAATTTTTAACCATTGCATAACAACATTCATGACTTACAGCACCATATTTTGTTATGATATTTTTATTTATTTTTAAAAATTTTATTTTTGCTTGATTTGAATAGGTAATAAGACCTAAATTAAATACTTTTGATGCACCACTAATTGAAGTAATAGTGCTAGCTAGCAATCCTCCTGTACATGATTCAGCAAATGAAATTCGAAGTTTTTTTTTAATTAGTATTCTTATTAAGGATTTCATTAGATTAAATAACTGCCTAAAACCATAAAACAAATTAAAGATAAAACAACATAAAAACCAGCACAAACATCATCCATGATTACCCCAAAACTATTTTTAAAATTTTTATCAAAATAACTTACTGGAAATGGTTTTGCTATATCAAAAAATCTAAATAATATAAAACAAAGACCATAAAAAATTATTGCTTCATCAGATGATTTTTCTGTTCCATGTGAAATTTCATAAAGATAAACCGGTATAGATTGACCAATGAATTCATCAATAATTACTTCTTTTGGGTCTTTGTTTTCACTATCTTTAATATGATTAGCAACTGCTAAAAAAGAAAAAATAAAAATAATGATTAAAAATATTAATACTGAGTTTGAAGATAAATTTAATATATGGAAAAAAATATAAAGAATAATTATTGTGGCTAATGATCCGAAAGTTCCAGGTATTTTTGGAATTTTTCCTAAACCAAACATTGTGACAAATAATGTGTTTAAAGATTTAATCATATTTTGTAATTGAAATTATAACTTCACAAGCAATTGCTTTTTCTTTTCCTATTAAACCTAATTTTTCTACTGTTTTACCTTTTAAATTAATCATACTTCT
The DNA here is from genome assembly GCA_003212295.1 of Pelagibacteraceae bacterium AG-447-E22. Taxonomy (GTDB): domain Bacteria; phylum Pseudomonadota; class Alphaproteobacteria; order Pelagibacterales; family Pelagibacteraceae; genus Pelagibacter. Next base: position 55,633 of record QCQC01000004.1, read on the forward strand.
ATTTAAAGATGTCAGTTTTGATATTGAATTGATAATTTTTTCTCGATATTTTGAAACCTTTGGTTGTTCACAAATTAAATTTATATCAAGGTTATTTATTAAAAAATTAGACTTATATAGATTGTCCATAATTGGTTTTAACATTATTGGAGATCTTACATTTTTAAATTTTTTTGTATTAGGAAAAAAAGTACCAATATCTTTTTTTCTTATAGCACCTAAAATTGCATCAATTATTGCATGCAAAATTACATCACCATCTGAATGTCCTTTAAGCCCAGAATGAAAAGGAATTTTTACACCACCAAGATAAAGCTTTTTATTTTTAATCAGTCTATGAATATCAAAACCTATACCAAAATAAGTCTTGGATGTTTCAATATCTTTAAGATATGTAATCTTATTATTTTCATTTTCTCCAGGTATAAATTTAACTTTATAGTTTCTATTTATAAAAAGTGTAGCCTCATCACTAATCTTATCTTTTTCATTTATTGCAAGATCGTATAATTCATTAAATCTAAATGCTTGTGGAGTTTGAGTTAATAAAGAATTATCTTTATCAAGATTAAATATTTGATCTTTAATTTTATATTTTAATGAGTCTTTTGATGAAATTACTGGTATTACAGCTTTATTTTTTTTTAAATTTTTTGATAAATTTTTAAGTAATTTTATAGAAAAGTTAGGTCTTGCCGCATCATGAATGAAGACATTCTTTGGTTTATATTTTTTAAGAAATTTTAAACTTTTCAAAGAAGAATCTGACCGTTCTTTACCTCCTTTAATTATACTTATTGATTTAGGATATCCTTTTTTTTTTAAATGATTTACATTATTCGTTACTATCAATATTTTTTTGAATAATTTAGAATTTAATGATTTTTCTACGGAGTGATCTATAATCTCTTTATTTCTATAATTATAGAATTGTTTAACCAAATTTTTATGAAATCTCTTACTTTTTCCAGCAGCTAGTATTACAAAATAGTTGTTCATTTATTTAAATGTTATAATTCTAAATTATGTTAGAATTTTTGAAAAAAAATATATTCATTATCATTCTATCTAGTATCACACTATTCATTGGATTTTTAACATTTTTAACATTCATAAACAGAAGTTTTATTGAATTAACCCAAGAAAATTTACAATATTTATTAATTATAAATATTCTACTCTTATTTGTATTATTCATTTTTATTTTTTTTGAAATAAAAAAATCAATTAAAAACGATATTGATAAAGATGGTCTAAATTCTAATAAAAAATATATAACTTACTTTTCATTATTTACATTAATCCCATCTATTTTAATCTCAATATTTTCATTATTTCTATTTTCATTTGCATTAGAAAAATATTTTGACAAAAAAGTAACAACAGTTGTAAATAATTCCTATGAACTTGCAAAAAATTATGTTCAGGAAGTTAGAAATAAAGTTGAAGCAGATATTATTTTAATTGCCTTTGATGCTAATAAAAGTGCAAAATTTTTGAATAACGATCCCATTGAATATAAAAGATTTTTAAGAACCCAAAAATTAATTAGAAGTGTTGATGAAATTCACATTATTGATGAAAATAAGAATTTAATATTCTCTTCAGAGGAAAGTGAAAAATATAAACCACCTGTTGATAAAGCTTTAAAATTGGTTTTAGAGGATGATAGACCATTAAAGATAATCGATGCTCCTAATAATATTTCAGCTGCCATAATTAGACTTCAAGCCTATGATGATAGATTTTTATACGCTGTAAAATTTTTAGATCAAAATATATCAAATTATCTTACAGAGTCACAAGAGGCGATAAATTTTTATTATACAGTTGAGGAAAGAAGCACAGGTATTAAAGTTTCATTTATATTAATTTATATAATTATTGTTTCTTTACTTTTATTTATTTCCATAACAATTGCTATAAGATTTTCATCAAGATTTTTTAGGTCTATAAATAATTTAATATTAGCTTCTACAGAAATTGGTCAAGGTAATTTGAATACAAAAGTTCCAGAAATTAAAACAGATAAAGATATGGAAATTCTTAACAAGAATTTTAATTCAATGATCAAAAGATTAAAAAGCCAACAAGAGAAATTAATAATTAACGAAAGATATAAAGCCTGGGGTAATTTGTCTAGAAAACTTGCACATGAAATAAAGAATCCACTTACCCCAATATTGTTAACTATAGATAGAATAAAAGACAAATACACTTCTAAGATATCTCAGGAAGATCAATCAAATTTTAAGGAAAACTTAAAAATTATAGATAACCAAATCAAGCAAATAGAAAATTTAGTTAATGAATTTTCTGATTTTGCAAGAATGCCAAAACCCATTTTAAAACAAAATGATTTAATTAAAATTCTACAAGAAAATATTAAGTTAATTTCAGAAATAGATAAAACTATTAATATTGAATTAAAAAATAATAAAGATATAATTTTTTTAAATTGTGATAAAGAACAAATAGCTAGAGTATTTTTTAACCTACTTAAAAATTCTATTGAAAGTATTCAGCAAAAAATTGAAAAAAACCCTAATTTTAATAAAAAAATATTAATTGAAATTTTTGATAATAATGACCATATTAAATTTAACTTGATCGATAATGGTGTTGGATTTAATAATTTAAATAACAATATTAGTGAAATTTTGAACCCTTATTTTACAACAAAAAAGAATGGAACAGGACTGGGATTATCTATAGTTAACAAAATTATTAATGACCACAATGGTGAACTTGAATTCTTTTCGATAGAAGATGGAGCTAAAATAGAAATTAAATTTAGAAAAATATGACAGTAGAAATTTTAATTGTTGATGATAATTCAGATATTAGAAATATTTTGAATGAATTAATAATTGACGCTGGTTATAAAACCAGAATAGCAGCAAATTACAATCAGGCGCTTACCGAAATTGATAAAAAAATGCCTGATGTTGCTATTTTAGATGTTAAGTTGGATAAAGGTGACAACGATGGTATTGAATTATTATCACATATAAAATCAAAAAATAAAGATGTTCCAGTAATTATAATAACAGGTCATGCAAATGTTGAAATGGCTGTTAGCTCACTTAAACATGGTGCATTTGAATTTATTGAAAAACCATTTGATCAAACAAGATTGTTGAATTTTATTAAAAGGGCTGTTGAAAATCTAAATTTAAAATCTCAGAATAAAGAATATGAATCAAAACTATTTTATTCTTATGATTTAATTGGAGATAGTAAAAATATTTTGACAATTAAAGATCAAATTGAAAAAATTTCTATTACAGAAAGTCGTATTTTGATCAATGGGCCGTCTGGATCTGGAAAAGAACTTATTGCGCGAAAAATACATAAAAAATCAAAAAGATTTAATAAACCTTTTGTAATATTGAACGGAGCACTTTTAGATGCTGATAAATATGAATTAGAACTTTTTGGAGAGGAAAAAGAAAATGGATCTATATCGTATGGAGCTTTAGAAAAAGCTAATGAGGGAACACTTTTAATTGATCAAGTTTCAGAAATACCTTTAGCAATACAATCAAAAATTTTAAGAGTTTTAACTGACCAAAAATTTAAAAGACTAAATGGCAATAATGATATAAATGTTGATGTTAGATTAATTTGTTCTTCAAGCAAGGAATTAAAAGAAGAGATAAAATTTGGTAATTTTAGAGAAGATCTATATCACCGTCTTAATGTATTTGAAATTAATATTAAATCTTTAAATGATAGAGTTTCTGACATTCCGTTGTTAATAAAATATTTCTCTAAAAAAATTTCTGAAAATTACAATATTAAAAGACTAGATATTGATGATAATGATAGTTACATACTAAATCATAATTGGAAAGGAAATGTGAGAGAGCTAAGAAATTTAATAGAGAGAATTGCTATACTCCAACCCGAGTCTAAAGAAAAAATATCATACATAGTTAAGGAATCCCTTAAAAGTGATGATTTAAATGAAAAGGTTACAGAAAATAGTTTGTCTATTCCATTAAAAGAGGCTAGAGAAAGATTTGAAAAAGAATACTTAACACTTCAATTAAAAAAAATTTAATGGAAATATTTCAAAAACAGCCAATTTTGTTGGAATGGAAAGAAGTGCTCTTCATAGGAAGCTTAAAGGATTAGGAATAAAAGAATTTAATTAAATGAATATAATAATTTGTGGTGCTGGTAGAGTAGGTTTTACTATTGCTAAATTACTTAGTGAACAAGGACATTCAATAACAGTAATTGATCAATCAAGCGAAGATATACAAAAAATTAATGATAGTTTGGATGTCAAAGCTATAGTTGGTAAGGCAACATATCCATCAATATTAGAAAAGGCTAATGCTAGTGAAACAGACATGATAATTGCGGTTACAAGAAATGATGAAATTAATATGCTTATTTGCCAAATAGCTTTTTCAATATTTAATATCCAAAAGAAAATAGCAAGAATAAGATCTCAAGATTATTTAAATCCAAAATTTACAAGAGTATATAATAAAGAAAATCTTCCAATAGATGTAATTATTTCACCTGAAATTGAAATAGCCAAATCAATTCAAAGAAAATTAGAAGCTCCAGGGGCCTTAGACAGTGTACCTTTTGCGAATAATAAAATTAGATTGTTGGAAATATTAATTAGAGAAAATTGCAAATCTATAAATATTAAATTTAATGAATTAACAAAAAAAAATCCTAAACTTGAGGCAAATATTATTGGAATTAACAGGGATGGAAAATTCTTTATTCCCAAAAAAACAGACTCAGTAAAAAAAGATGATAAAATCTATGTAATTATAAACTCATCTCAAATGTCTGAAACTCTGGAGGCATTTAGTCATAATGAAAAAATTTCCAAAAAAATTTTAATTATTGGTGGTGGTAATATTGGATTTAATTTAGCAAAAAATATTGAGGAAACTTTAGATACACTTAGAGTTAAAATTGTAGAAAAAAATAAAGAACGCGCCGAATTCTTGGCAAGCCAATTAAATGACACAATAATAATAAACGGTGATGGTCTTGATGAGGAAGTATTAACCGAAGCAAATTTAGGTGAAGCTGAAACAGTGTTAGCGTTAACAAATGATGATGAGGATAATTTAATGGTAAGTGTTTTGGTGGAAAAATTTGCTAAAGACCAAAAAGATATAGATGACAAAAGAACAATGGCTTTAACCAATAAACCTAATTATTCACTTCTTCAAAGTTCATTAAAAATAGATGACTTAATAGATCCTAGAATGACTACGGTATCAAGTATTTTAAAACATATTCACAAAGGTACAATTGAAAATGCATATACAATTTCTAATGGTGAGTATGAAGTAATTGAAGCTGAAATTGTAGAAACCTCAGAATTAATAAATAAAGAATTGAAAAATTCTAATTTACCAGAAGAACTTAGAATAGGAGCAATTTTAAGAAATGATAAAGTTATAATACCTAGATCTAATTTTGTTTTTCAAAAAGATGATAAAGTTGTTTTTATTGTTAAAAAAGATTCAATATCTTTTGTAGAAAATATATTTAGATTAAGTTCAGTTTAATTTATGTTTAAATTACAATTTAGATATTTAAGTTTTTTTTTTGGTTTAAT